>CALLWN010000310.1 GCA_938016505.1 uncultured Sphingomonadaceae bacterium | reverse complement strand
GCGAAGACCGGTGCCGCCTGCGTGGGGCCCGGTGCGGGTGACGAGGTGCGCTGCGCTGCCGGTGCTGCGCTCGCGTGCGGCAAGGCGGTGGTGCTCGACGCCGATGCGCTGACCGCCTTTGCCGGCGAGGTCGAGACGCTCGCCGGGTTCATCGCCCGTCATCCGCGCGCGGTGGTGCTGACCCCGCATGAAGGCGAGTTTGCCCGCTTGTTCCCCGACCTTGCGGGAAGCAGGTTCGCCCGCGCTGCAGCGGCCGCAGCGAGAACCGGCGCTGTCGTGGTGCTGAAGGGTGCCGACACGGTCATCGCAGGGCCCGACGGGCGCGTTGCGATCAACGCCAACGCGCCCGCCTTTCTCGCTACCGCCGGCAGCGGCGACGTGCTGGCCGGCTTCATCACTGGCCTGCTGGCGCAGGGCATGGCAGGCTTCGAGGCGGCGGCTGCTGCCGTCTGGCTGCATGGCGCCATCGCCGGCCACCTCGGCCCGGGCCTCATCGCCGAGGATCTCGTCGGCCTCGCCCCGTTCAGCGCCGCGTGGCGCGACGCCGCCGCAGACACTGGGCGCGCGAGGCCTTGCGCCTGACCCTCCGCTCAGTTCGGCTCCATCACCCGATCGACATGGTCAAGCGCGGCCCGGAGCGCGAGGCGCTGGCACTTGTCGACGACCGACTGGAGGAAGCGCTGCGTGCGCTCGGCGGCCAGCCACTCCTGCCAGGCGGCGAGGTCGTCCGCGTCCAGCGTCTCGAACTTCGGGAACTCGTGGGCATATTCGCCCTTCCACCAGGTCATGTTGTCATCGTCGATGCGGATGAGGCGGCAATGGGCGAGCGCTTCGGAGGGGGTCTTCGGCGCGGCGATCACCCCGATCCCCATGCGGAGCGGCTGGTCGCGCCGGTAGGGGCGGGGCATGGTCGGATCAGGCGCGGCGCGGAAATAATGGCCCGCGGGGATCGGCCAGAGCGGCTCGGTGGGCTGGAACGGGGCGGATGCATCGAGGGCGAGGCGAAGGCCGCTGGGAAGTTGGGGCATGGTCGGGTCTCCGGAACAAGGGGGTGATCAGGCGGCGAGGCGCTGCGGCCGGGGCAGCGGATCCTCGAACGGCAGGCGTTCCATCAGCAAGCCCTGCGGGTTGAGCCTGAGGGCCGTGCCGTTGAACCAGACTCCGGGTGCGGGCGGCGCGGCGAGCCGTGCCAGCGCGTCCTGGATGGCCGGATGATGGGTGATGTCGGCATCGCAGCGCACCTCCCGGACTGCAGTTCCGGCCTTGTAGAAGCCCGCCTTCGAGAGCGCCTCGCGCAGGTCCTCGAAGGGGCCGAGGAGCTCGCCTTCGGCCGCGGTCCAGAAGCTTGAGGGGGTCTTCCGCACCTGGTGCCAGGCTGCGTTCGGCGCAGCGCTCTCATTGGGCGAGAGCTCGGCCACCGGCTTCGAGAAGCGCCACGCCCGGCGGGTGCCCGGAGGGTCGTCGTAAAGACGGGCGGTCAGCATCAGCTCGCGGACGCTCTCGATCGCGTCGAGGGTGACCGAAGGCACGATCGGCCCGTCGCAGCCGCGATTCTCCTGCCCGCTCGCCAGCAGGCAGAAGTCAGGAGAAGCGGCGAGGATGGCGGACTCGCGCTCGCGCAGGAGCGCGCCGAGGGTGGCGCGGGTTGCCCTGAGAATTGATTCCGGGGTGAACAGACCTTTAGTTGCCGCAACACTTTGCACAAGATTGCGGAACAGCAAGGCGGCACCGAACTCGTTTTTCGGCAGCGCTGTCTCCGCTGTCATGGCAATTGGTTCGTCGCCAACAATCCCGGGGCCAAGCAGGAGGAACGGGAAAGCAAGGGGGAAGTTGGCTTCCGCCTCGCTCCAGGCTGGCGGTGAAGGATCGCTCTCGGACATGCTTCAGTCTCCCGCGCATCGCGAGAGCACCATGGGTCAATCCGGCTGAAGGCGCCCGCTTCGTTGCCATCCGGCCGCATCCCCGAAGGTGCCACCTTGCCCGGGCGGGCAGGTTGGCGACGGCCACCATTGGCCGTGCTCTTGATGCTGATGCGAAGAATATCCTGTGCGCTGCGCCTGTCAAGACCCCGGTTGCAGCGCAGGCACTCCGGCGCTGGCGAGGAAGGCATCGATCGCGTCATAGCCATCAGGCGGCCGGGTCGTGTCTCTGCGGTCGCCGCGCGGCACGAAGATCACCATGCCCTGCCGGGCGCGGGTGAGCAGCACGCGGTAGCTGTTGAGCGTGTAGGCCCGGCGCGCGTCCCGGTAGCCCGCCGGGTTGCGCGGCTGCCATTGCGTACCCGAGAAGCCGCGCGCCACCCAGCCATCGAGCCCGCGGCAGAGGTCGAGATCCCAGGCAATGCAGGTCCAGTCGAGCTCGAGGCCCTGCACGTCATATTCGGTCGCCGCATCTTCCAGCATGTCGGAACTGCGGATGTCGTCTGCCGGGTTCAGGAACCAGTTGGGCGGGTCCACCTTTGCCTTCACGAACAGCCCCTCGGGCTTCAGCCGCAGCGCATTGGCGGATGCGACGATCCCGGCGCGCTCGGTGCCGCGCCGTTGCGCCCGCAGCCAGTGCCGCGCCTCGGCGAGCGAGCGGGTGCGCAGGACGGGGAAACGCGAAGGGTCCGGCACGAGCCTGCGGGCGGCGGCGGCGTCGCCCTCGAGCAGGGCGGCGACAAAGGCCGAGACCTGGGCGGCCCGGAACGCCCGCATCGAAACGGTCAGGTGCAGCCGGGGGTCGCCGTCTCCGGCCCGGTGGCGAAGATAGGCGCGCAGCTGCCCCGGGAGCCCGGCCTCGGGCTGCAGCAGATGCGGCGAGGCGTGGACCACCCACCCGGCAAACGCCGGGTGACCCAGCGCCTCGATCCAGGCGCCGATCCCGGCCTCGCCCCGGTTGATCTCCTGCCCCTCGCCGACAAGGCAGATGACGGTTGCCGCACCTTCGCGCCGGTTCATCACCGAAAGCAGGAAGGCCGGCTCTGACTGGGTCCATTCGGGATGCCCGCGCTTCTGCATGAACCGTGCCGTTTCCCCGGCAGTCCAGGCGCGCTGCGCTTCATCGAAGATGACGACAGGCTCGGCCGGCGCGCTGCGGTCCCTCACATATTCGTCGCGCCACTTGTGCAGGTTCTGGATGAAGGCGTCCGCCCTGCGTTGCCCAGTCCGGTCGGGTGGCAGTTCCCCCGGCTCGCGCTCGCGCCGCCTGCGCCGCTCGTCGCGCAGCAGGGCTGCCTGCAGCACGGCGACCAGAGGCCCATTGCCCGAGAGATAGGTGGCCGGCACGGCCTGCGTGGCATCGAGATGGGCGACGGCGAGGTTGAGCCCGGCCAGCGTCTTGCCCGATCCGGGCACCCCGGTCAGGAACACCAGCGACTTCCGCCCCGCCCTGTTGGCCTCGGCGATCAGCGCGCGCACGGCGTCGGTTGCAGCCGCGAGATTGTCGGCCCCCGCCCTCGCAATCTCGGCCACCTCATGGCCCGCGAACAGCGCCTGCGCGGCCTCGATGATGGTGGGGGTGGGGCGGTAACCGCCGGCCGCCCACACATGCGGGTCGAGCGGGGCGGCCGGCGCTGCAGCGCAGACCTGGCGAATCGCGGGGAGAAGGTCTCCGGGGGCAAGGCACAGGAGCGGCCGGGGTAAGCGGAGCGCACCCGCCAGCAGCGGGATGTTCTGCGGCGGTGCAGCGGTTGCCACCAGCACCGGCACCAGCGGCACATTGCGGCTCGTCGCGTGGAAATGGGCGAGATCGAGCGCATAGCCTTCGGCCTGGGCGCGGGCATGGGCGGGAAAGTCGCGCGCCCCCACCTTGAACTCGATCACGAAGACATGGCCGGCATGGACCAGCACGGCATCGGCGCGCCGGCCCATCCGCGGGATCGCGAACTCGAGGAAGACCATTGCATCCGGCAGCGCCGATGCGACCGGCTGAAGGTGGAGGACGGTCGCCTCCCACGCCGCAATCTGCGCCGGCTCGACCGGGAAGGGCGAGCTGCCGGCAAGCGCACCGCACACCGCCTCCACGCCTGCCTCTGCAAGCTCCGCCCCGCTCCCCTGCCACCACGCCCGCATCAACGCTCCGGTTCGGGCGCTGCCACCGGATCGAACATGGCACGCAACGCGAGCGAACGGCACCGCTCGATCAGCTGTTCGAGCAGGTCGACGGTCGCATCCGTCTTCAGCCAGTTGCGCCAGGCTTGGATATCCTTGTCCGAAAGCTGGTCGAACAGGGGGAACTCGTGCGCCCATTCACCCTTCCAGAATGGCGTCCCGTCCGGATCGAGGTAGAGCAGGCGGCAGTGGGCGAGGGCATCCTCGATCGTGCGCGGGGCTGCGATTGCCTCGAAGCTCATGCGAAGCGGCAAGTCAGGCCGGTAGGGCCGGGGGATCGTGGGCTCAGGGATCTCCCGCCAATAGTGGCCGGCCGGCGGCCTCATCGGCTGCCGCTCGAAACGAAAGGGTGCACGATCGTCGATCACGACGCGCAGGCCGCAGGGAAGATCGAGAATGGACTCCGGGTCCAGAGTAAGACCCTCTGTTAGCGGATGGGAAAAATTGTTGCGAAATTCTTTCGACGCCTTGAACAGCAGGCCCTGGCCATTGAGGCAAAGCAGATCGCCGTTGAAGACTCCCTCGCCAGTTTCTGATGTGAGAATCTTGAGGCACGCGCGGATGTCCGCATGATCGGCGAGATCCGGGCTGGTCCAGACCTCAAAGGGGAGCGACATCGGCAAAGTCATGTGCGCGTCATCTAGTGCTTCTCTGAAGTCCTTGCGGTGACCAATGTTTCCATAATCTCCATCCACGACCCACCAACTGTCCGGCAACCGATATGTCCTGGTGTAGCCGCTACTGGCGGGGCCATCGCCGATGACATCGAGCTGCAAAACCGGTTCCGAGAGTTTCCAGCGTCGCCTGACCCCGGGCGGATCCCCCAGGCACGATGCACGATCGTAATCGACGAAGTGGTCCCCAACCAGCGCCACCTCGGGGTCAAGCACCTTCACGTCTACCGTCCCATCCTCATCGGCACAGACGTCGATCACGGGGCCGGGGTAGGGCAGGAGCAGGAACGACCGGTTGCCGAGGCGGCGTGCCACCTCGGCGGCTGCTGTTTCAAGCGGGCGCATCCTGCCGTTGTCCCTCGGCTCGTTCCAGGCGGGAGGACCCAGTGGGATCTCCCTCGCGCGCGTGAGGAGCGTCAGGAGGGGTTTGCGTCCCACGATGGGATAGAGAGAGCGAAAGTCACGCGGCATGAGCGCGACGCACTCTGGCGCAAGGATCCCGGGAGACAGATACAGACAGGGAAAAACCGGCGGCAAGACCGGTTCGGGGCCGTCATCGAGATTGTTGCGCGTTGGCATAACCGCTCCTCCTGCCCATCGCTCGAGAACCCGACGGCCGCAGGGGAGTGGAGCGCGCCCGCTTGGTTGCCTCTCGGCCACATCAAGGTGCCACCTTGCCCGGGCGGGGCAGGTTGGCGGCGGCCACCACGGCCGCTCTCTGGATGTGCCCCGAAGATAATGCGGCGGCTCTTCGCTTGTCAATCTTGCATCGAGACTGGGCCAGGTCTCCAGCCCGGGTCAGGCGGCTTCCGCCATCATCATGGCCTCGAGCCGGGCGAGATGGTGGTCCTGGTCGCCGTAGCGGCTCTCGAGCATGGTCAGCCGCTTGAAATAATGGCCTGCGGCAAGCTCGTTGGTGATGCCGATGCCGCCGTGGATCTGGATCGCCGACTGGCCGAGGAACCGCGCGCCCTTGGCGATCTTGGCCTTGGCCTGGCTGACGGCCCGGGCCCGCTCGGCGGCGCGAAGATCGAGCCTGAGCGTCGCCTGATAGGCCATCGAGACCGCCTGTTCGGCTTCCATCAGCATGTCCACCAGCCGGTGCTGGATCACCTGGAACTTCGAGATGGGCTGGCCGAACTGCTGGCGCTGCTTCGCATAATCGAGCGTCAGCTCATGAAGCCGGCGCATGGTGCCCGCCGCTTCGGCGCAGGTGGCCGCCGTTGCGCGGTCGAGCAGCTCGTCGACCAGCCCCATCGCCTGCCCCTCGGCGCCCAGCAGCGCATGCGGCCCGACGTTCGCGCGCTCGAAGAACAGTTCCGATGCCATCCAGCCGTCGACCGTGGGGTAATCGCGGCGGGTGATGCCCGCAGTTCCTGCCTCGACCAGGAACAGGGAGACGCCGTCCCGCTCGCCCGATGCGCCGCCCGTTCGCGCGGTGACCAGGACATGCGTGGCGTAGGGTGCAGCGATCACCACCGACTTGTGCCCCGAAAGCGTCCACCCCGCGCCATCGGCCGTGGCGCGGGTTTCGATCCGCGCCGGGTTGTAGCGGCTCTTCGGCTCGGCCCAGGCGAAGGCGATGATCACGTCCCCGGCGATGATGCCCGGGATGAGCGTTGCGGCATGGTCCCCTCCGGCTGCCAGCAGCGCACCGCCGCCCACGATGCAGGTGTCGAGATAGGGCTCGATGGCAATCGCCCGGCCCAGCTCCTCCATGATGACCATGTGGTCGACATGGCCGCCGCCAAGGCCGCCATGTTCTTCCGGAAAGCCGGCGCCGAGGATCCCGAGTTCTTCGGCAAACGCCTTCCAGATGGCGGGATCGCGCCCGCCCGGCATCGCCAGCATCTTCTGCCGGCTGTCGAAGTCATAGCGCTCGCGCAGATAGCGCGCGAGGCTGTCACGCAGCATCCCCTGCGTTTCGGTGAAGCTGAAGTCCATTCTGTCCTCCCCTTGGGCCCGGGTTCAGAGCCCGAGCACCATCTTCGCGATGATGTTGCGCTGGATTTCGTTGGACCCCCCGTAGATCGAGGTCTTGCGCATGTTGAAATAGGTGGGCGCGGCGCGATGGGCGTGCGCCGGGCCGATCGGAGATTCGTTCGAGCCCTCGGGGAAGGCGCGGAAATAGGGCGCTCCATACTGGCCGACCGCTTCGAGCACCAGTTCGGTGATGCGCTGCTGGATCTCGGTGCCCTTCACCTTCAGGAGCGAGGATTCCGGTCCCGGTCCCTTCCCCGACGCCTCGCCGGCCAGCGTTCTGAGCTCGGTGAACTCGAGCGCCGTCAGGTCGCACTCGAGCTCGGCCACCTTGCGCCGGAAGAAGGGGTTCGCAAGAAGCGGCTGGCCAGTGTCGTCGAGCTCGGCCCGGGCGATTCCCTTCAGCCGCTCGATCCCGCGCTTGGAGCGGGCAACGCCGGCAATCCCCGTACGCTCGTGGGCGAGCAGGAACTTGGCGCAGGTCCAGCCCTTGTTCTCCTCGAAGATGCGGTTCTCGACCGGCACCTTCACATTCTCGAGCCACACCTCGTTCACTTCATGCTCGCCGCCCAGCGTGATGATGGGCCTCACCGTGACGCCGGGCGACGTCATGTCGATCAGGAGGAAGGAAATGCCCTCCTGCGGCTTGGCGGCCGGGTCGGTGCGCACCAGGAAGAAGCCCCAGTCGGCGTGCTGGGCAAGCGTCGTCCAGGTCTTCTGGCCATTGACCACATAATGGTCACCCACCCGCTCGGCCCGGGTGCGCAGGCTGGCAAGGTCCGAGCCGGCGCCAGGCTCGGAATAGCCCTGGCACCACCAGTCGTCGCCCGAGAGGATCCGCGGCAGGAAACGCTCCTTCTGTGCCGGCGTGCCGAAGGTGTAGATGACCGGCCCCACCATGTTGATGCCGAACGGCAGCACGGGGATGGTGTCGGCCCGGGCAAGCTCTTCCGAGAAGATGTAGCGCTGGGTCGCGCTCCAGCCCGGGCCGCCATATTCTGTCGGCCAGGCAGGGGCGACCCAGCCCTTGCGGTAGAGGATCCGGTGCCAGGAGAGCATGTCCTCCTTGCCGAGTTCCTCGCCTTCATCCTGCTTGCCGCGCAGTTCGGCGGGGTAATTGTCGGCGATGAAGGCCCGCACCTCGTCGCGGAAGGCGCGTTCCTCGGGCGTGAAGGCGAGATCCATGATGTGCTGCTCCCTCTGGTCTGCCCGGTGGCTAGCAGCGGTTGCAGCGCCGGCCAAGCTTCCAGTTTGTCCCAGCCACGCTATGGACATGGCACGATGTGGCGTCTGCACCAGTTCACGCTCTGCCCCTTCTCGCGCGCGGTGAGGTTCGGGCTTCTCGAGAAGGGCGTGGTCTTCGAGCTCGTCGACTGCTTCCCCTGGGAGCGCGGCGAGACGCTGACGCGCCTCAACCCGGCGGCACAGACTCCGGTGCTCGAGAATGGCAGCCTCGTGCTCGTGGATTCGGGCGCGATCCTCGAATATTTCGACGAGACGGTCGAGAAGGCCCCGCTGTTGGGCGCCGGCGCTGCCGAGCGGGCCGAGGCCCGCCGCCTTGCCCAGTGGTTCCGCGAGAAATTCTTCGCCGAAGTGACCGCCCCGCTCATGCGCGAGCGGATGTGGAAGCGGGTGGTGGTGCGCGACATGCCCGATGGCCGGGCCATCCGCGAGGCGGCCCGCGCCTGCGAGGCGCATCTCCAATATGCCGAGTCGCTGCTCATGGAGAGCCGCTGGCTCGCCGGGCCCACCTTCGGGCTGGCGGACATCCACGCTGCCGCCCAGCTTTCCGTCGCCGATTATCTGGCCGGGGTCGACTGGGCCGGCCACGCCCAGGTCAAGCAATGGTACCAGGCGCTCAAGTCGCGCCCGGCCATGCGGGTCATCCTCGGCGAGCGGATGGAGGGCATCCGCCCGCCCGCCCACTATGATGACCCCGACTTCTGAGCCGCTCGAGGCCCGGCTGCGCGCAGAGGCCCAAGCGCTCGGCTTCGTCGCCGTGGGAATCGCGCCCGCCGAACTTGCACCCGCGACGGTCGCGCGCCTGAAGGCGTGGCTCGAGGCCGGCATGCATGGCTCCATGGCCTGGATGGAGGGGCCGCGCCGCGGGCAGCCGCGGGCGATGTGGGCCGAGGCGCAGACCGCGATCATGCTCGGCTTCCCCTACACGCCGCCCGTCGATCCGTTCCGCAACGCGCGCCATCCGGATCATGGCACAATCTCGGTCTACGCACTTGGGCGCGACTATCATGATGTGATCAAGCCGCGCCTCAAGGCGCTGGCGCGCTGGCTGCTGGCCGAGGCCGGAAGCGGCGATGCCCGGGTCTTCGTAGACACTGCGCCCCTCATGGAGCGGCCGCTCGCCGAAGCGGCCGGGATCGGCTGGCAGGGCAAGCACGGCAACATCATCTCACGCCAGCACGGCAACTGGCTGTTCCTCGCCGCGATCCTGACGACGCTCGCGCTCGCGCCCGGCGGCGAGGCGGGGGCCGTTGGCGCCTGCGGCAGCTGCACCCGCTGCATCACGGCCTGCCCGACCGGGGCAATCGTCGCACCCCACGTCGTCGATGCCCGGCGCTGCATCTCCTACCTGACCGTCGAGCATCGCGGGCCGGTCGATGAGGCGCTGCGGCCGCTTCTTGGCAACCGGATCCACGGCTGCGATGATTGCCTTGCCGTCTGCCCGTGGAACCGTTTTGCCCATGCTCCGGCCGACCCGGCGCTTGCCCCGCGCGACGGGAGCATTGCGCCCGGGCTCGCCGAGCTGCTCGCGCTCGACGAGGCCAGCTTCCGGGCGCGCTTCGCCGGCACGTCGGTCCGCCGCACCGGGCGCGACCGGTTCGTGCGCAACTGCCTCTACGCTGCCGGCAACAGTGGCGCGCCCGACCTGCTTTCCGCCGTCGAGCGGCTTCTCGAAGACCCTGACCCGGCCGTTGCCGACGCCGCCCGCTGGGCTGCCGCCCGCCTCAGGAGGCTTTCGCGGCCTGCAGCAGCCTGAAGCAGTCGCCGGCGGGTATCGCGCTGCCGTCGGGCCGGCGCGCCTCGGCGTGGCGGGCGACGGCTGCGTTTCCGGCCGGGGCGCGGTAGTAGAAAAGGTCGAGGATGCAGGTGGCGCCGCCGAACTGGAGCTGCCGCGCATCGCCCTCGCGCCGGTCGAGCCGGCTTGGGCCGATGAGCGCGATGGCGACATCCGGCCCCTTGCCGATCAGTGCTGCAAGGCCCGGATCCGGCGGAGGTGCCGGCGAAGCCGACGGCACGCCACGGTCGGCAGTCGCGCACGCACCAAGAAGCAGCAGTGCGGCGAGGGCAGGAACGTTGGACCGGATCATCGCGGCCCAGACTAGCCAGCCTGCAAGGCCGATGCTAGCGCCACGGTCCCAGCAAAGAGGGGACCCGCATGCCGGACTATGATGTGCTCGCCGTCGGGAACGCCATCGTCGACGTGATTGCCCAGGCCGACGAAAGCTTTCTCGCGCGCGAGGGGATCGCCAAGGGCACGATGCGCCTCATCCCGGCCGAGGAAGCACAGGCGCTTTACGCCAAGATGGGCCCGGGCCGCGAAGTCTCCGGCGGGTCGGCGGCAAACAGCTGCGCCGGGGTCGCGGCGCTCGGCGCACGCGCCGCCTTCATCGGCCGGGTCTCCGACGACCAGCTCGGCACCGTCTTCGCCCATGACATCCGCGCCGCAGGTGTCGACTATCGCACGCCGCCCGCAACCGGCGGCCGGCCCACCGGGCAATGCCTCATCCTCGTGACAGCCGACGGCCAGCGCACCATGAACACCTATCTTGGCAGCTGCCAGGAGCTCGACGCCGGCGACATCGACGAAGAGCGGGTGCGGGCTGCACAGGTCACCTATCTCGAAGGCTATCTCTGGGATCCGCCTGCGCCGATCCGCGCCTGCACCCGGGCGATCGAGATCGCCAGGGCCGCCGGGCGGACGGTTGCGATGACGCTGTCTGATGTCTTCTGCGTCGAAGGCCATCGCGACGATTTCCTTGAGCTCATGGTCGGCCCGGTCGACCTCGTCTTCGCCAACGAGAACGAGGCAAAGGCGCTGTTCCGGACCGACGACACCGATGCAGCGATCGCGGCCATGGCAGGCGCTGCCCGCACCGCCGTCATCACCCGCAGCGAGAAGGGCGCAGTCGTGGTGCGCGGCGATGAACGCCACGCCGTTCCGGCGCAGAAGGTGGCGCGCGTCCTCGACACGACCGGGGCCGGCGACCTGTTCGCCGCCGGCTTCCTCGTCGGCTTCACGCGCGGCCGGCCGCTTGCCGAATGCGCCACCATGGGCACGATCGCCGCCGCCGAAGTGATCGAGCATTATGGCGCCCGGCCGGAGTCCGACCTGAAGGCCCGGGTCGCATCAGTCCTTGGCGCCGACGCGCTGGCGCCGGCCGCCTAGGCGGCGTTGGCCCGCGTGCTGCTGCCGCGGCCCCGCCCGCCGCGCCGTCGGCCGGCGCCGAACCGGCGTGCCCCATCTGCAGCACCGGGTGCCCGTGCCGGGTGGCCCTGGCTGCGCGTCTGGCCGCCCTTGCCCGACCCTTCGGGCCGATCCCGCGCGTCGCGCCCGGCGCTCGCCGGCGCCGCCTTGGGCAGCCGGGCCGCCTCGGCGATGAAGTTCGCCGGCAGCGGCGACACCTCCACCTTCTGCCGGGTCAGCTTCTCGATGTCCCTGAGATAGGCGCGCTCGTCGGGCGCGCAGAAGCTGAGCGCATCGCCGGCGCGGCCGGCGCGGGCGGTGCGGCCGATCCGGTGGACATATTGTTCCGGCACGTTGGGAAGCTCGAAGTTGATGACATGCGAGACGTCATCGATGTCGATCCCGCGGGCGGCGATGTCGGTGGCGACGAGCGCCTGCAACTGGCCCTTCCGGAAGGCATCGAGCGCCCGCTCGCGCTGCGGCTGGGACTTGTTGCCGTGGATCGCGGCAGCGCGGATGCCGGCGCCCTCGAGATGCCGGACCACCCGGTCGGCGCCGTGCTTGGTCCTCGTGAAGACCAGCGTCTTGGCATAGGCCGGGTCGCGCAGTGTCAGCGTCAGAAGCGCCTGCTTCTCGGCCTGGTTCACGAAGGTGACCCGCTGGGCGACCCGTTCGGCGGTGGTGGCCGCGGGTGCCACTGCGACCTCAACGGGGTCGCGCAGGAACCGTTCGGCCAGGTCGCGGATCGCCGGTGGCATGGTCGCCGAGAAGAACAGCGACTGGCGCCGCCGCGGCAGCATCCCGTGCAGCTTCTTCAGCGCATGAATGAAGCCGAGGTCGAGCATCTGGTCGGCCTCGTCGAGGACGAGGATCTGGACATGGTCGAGCAGCAGCGCGCCGCGATCGATGAGGTCGAGCAGGCGACCGGGCGTTGCGACGAGGATGTCGAAGCCGGCCTCCGCCATGCGGACCTGACGGCCGATGGGCACGCCGCCGAACACCGTCTCGATCCGGAGCTTGAGCCCCGAACCATAGCTGCGGAAGCTGTCGGCGATCTGGGTGGCGAGCTCACGGGTCGGCGAGAGCACGAGCACCCGGGTCGAGAGCTTGCGCCGGTGCGCCGGCTCGCGGGCAATCCGGTCGAGGATGGGAAGCGCAAAGGCTGCGGTCTTGCCGGTGCCAGTCTGGGCGATGCCGAGAAGGTCGCGGCCCTCCTTCGCCGGCGGGATTGCGGCCGCCTGGATTGGCGTGGGTGCCGTGTAGCCGGCCTTGCCAAGGGCAAGGCGGACGGGCTCGGCAAGGCCGAGCGTGTCGAAACTGGTCAAGGAAACTCTTTCGTGTCTGGCGTCCACGCATGATGGAGGGACGCCTCGTTCTCGATCGGGCCAGCGGCGCGCCACAGTGGCGCGGGTCCGCGATCACGCGCCCGGTGAAGTCGATATAGGGTGCAACGCAGCCAAAGGCAAATCAGGCCGCCGGGCGGCGCGCCAGCATCGGCCCCAAGGGCGCCCCGCCAAAGATGTGAACATGGAGATGCGGCACTTCCTGGTGGCTGTTCAATCCCGCGTTGGCGAGGATCCGGTAGCCACCCCCCTCGAGGCCGAGAAGGCGCGCCGTCTCGCCCACCGCGCGGAAGAAGCCGGCGACGAGGTCGTCAGGCGCGTTCGCGGTAAAGTCGGCCATCGAGACATAGGGTCCCTTGGGGATCACCAGCACATGCACCGGGGCCTGCGGGTTGATGTCGTGAAAGGCGAGCGCATGGGGTGTCTCGTGCACCCGCCTGCAGGGGATCTCTCCGCGCAGGATCCGCGCAAAGACATTCCCTTCATCATAGGGCTGATCGGTCCTGACGCTCATGTCCTTCTCCCGGCCTTCTCGTCGATTCCCGATTTGCCCTCGCGCCGCTCCAGTTCGGCCAGCACGGCGGCAAGCGGCACGCCCCGCCCGCCAAGGACGAGCAGCAGGTGGAAGAGGAGATCGGCAGCCTCGGCGGCAAGCGCCGCATCATCCTCGGCGACAGCCGCCACAACCGTCTCGACCGCTTCCTCGCCGAGCTTCTGTGCGAGCTTGCGCGGACCCTTTTCGAGCTGGCGGGCGACATAGCTGCGCCCGGCCAGCTTCGAGTCGGCAGCAAGGGCGGCCCGGCGGTCGGCAATCACCGCCTCGATCCGCCGCAGGATGTCGGTCACGGCCGCACCGTCACGCCGGCGGCGGCAAGCGCCGCGCGCGCCTCGCCGATCGTCGCCTCGCCGAAGTGGAACAGGCTCGCTGCCAGAACGGCAGACGCCCCGCCGCTGGTCACGCCTTCAACGAGGTGCGCGACCGTGCCGACTCCACCCGATGCAACGACTGGAACCGGCACTGCAGCGCCGACCGCGCGCAGCAGTTCGATGTCATAGCCTGCGCGGGTGCCATCGCGGTCCATCGAGGTCAGAAGTATCTCACCCGCACCGAGTCGGGCCACCTGCGCGGCATGCGCCACCGCATCGAGCCCCGTGGGCCGTCGCCCGCCGTGGGTGAAAACCTCCCAGCGGCCGGGTGCGACCCGCTTGGCATCGACTGCAACCGTGATGCACTGTTCGCCGAAGCTGGCGGCAAGCTCGGCGACCAGCTCGGGGCGGGCCACTGCCGCCGAATTGACCGACACCTTGTCGGCGCCTGCGCGCAGCAGGGCGCGCACATCTTCCGCTGTCCGCACGCCACCGCCGACGGTCAGCGGCATGAAGCAGCGCGAGGCCGTCCGTGCCACCATGTCGAGCAGGATGCCGCGCTCCTCGTGGGTGGCGGTGATGTCGAGGAAGACCAGCTCGTCCGCGCCCTCGGCGTCGTAGCGCTCTGCCGCCTCCACCGGGTCGCCGGCGTCGCGCAGCCCGGTGAAATTGACCCCCTTCACCACCCGGCCGCCGGCGACGTCGAGACAGGGGATGATTCGCACCGCGAGCGTCATGCGGCAGCCGCCAGCGCGTCGCCGAGCGTGAACCGGCCCTCGTAGAGCGCGCGGCCCACCACCACGCCCGCAATGTTGGCGTGCGCCTTCAGCGCCTCGATCTCGGCAAGCGCCGCCACCCCGCCCGAGGCGAGCACCGGGATGGGAACGGCGGCCGCAAGTAGCGCAGTTGCCTCGACATTCACCCCCTTCAGCAGCCCGTCACGACCGACATCGGTGAAGAGAAGCGCTGCCACTCCGGCATCGGCGAAGCGCGCGGCGAGCGCGGTTGCCGAAACCGCTGACACCTCCGCCCAGCCCCGCACTGCAACCATCCCGTCCCGCGCATCGACGGCGACCACCACGGCCCCGGGAAACGCCCGGGCAGCCGCGCGCACCAGCGCCGGATCCTGGAGTGCGGCCGTGCCAAGCACGACTCGAGCCACGCCGGCGGCGAGCCAGCCCTCGATTGCAGCCATGGTGCGGATGCCGCCGCCGACCTGCACGCGCGCGGTCGTCGCCTCGAGGATGGCAGCGATGGCGGCCCGGTTGCGCGTGCCGCCAGCGAAAGCGCCGTCGAGATCGACGACATGGAGGTTGCCGGCTCCGGCGGCGGCGAAACCAGCGGCCGTTGCAGCCGGGTCGTCGCCATAGACGGTCGCGCGCGCCATGTCGCCCTCGGCGAGGCGCACCACCTTTCCGGCCTTGAGGTCGATCGCGGGCCAGATTTCCATCAGGGCCGCCACGCCAGGAAGCGGGCGAGAAAGGCAAGCCCCCACGACTGGCTCTTCTCCGGGTGAAACTGGACCCCGAGGATCGGCCCTCGCCCAACCGCCGCCGTCACTGGCCCGCCATGGTCGGTGGTCGCAAGCACGTCTGCCCCGTCATCGGCAAGGAAGGCATAGCTGTGGACGAAATAGGCCCACCCCTGCTCGACGAGACCGGCGCGCCTGACTGCTACTTCGTTCCAGCCCATGTGGGGCACGCGCAGCCCCGGGTTTGCCGGCTCGAGCCGCCGGACCTGCCCGGGGATCCAGCCGAGCCCGGCGTGGGTGCCGAACTCGTGGCCGGTTGTCGCAAGCAGCTGCATGCCGACACAGATGCCGAGGAACGGCCGGCCCCGGGCGATGACAGCCTCGCCGAGCGACTCCTCGAGGCCCGGAATGGCGCGGACCGCCCCGATGCACTGGCCGAAGGCGCCAACCCCGGGAAGCACGATCCGCTCGGCGCGCCGCACAGCCTCCGGGTCGGCGGTCACGGTCACGCCGGCGGCACCGGCCGCGCGCAGGGCATTCTCGGCCGAGCGAAGATTGCCCGCGCCATAGTCGATGAGGGCGACAGCCACGCAGAGTGGTTTCAGGCCGACGCGCCGCCCGGAGTGCCACCGAGCGAGCCCTTGGTCGACGGCACCTGGCCTGCCATCCGCGGGTCAGGTGCAATCGCGTCGCGCAGGGCGCGCGCCAGCCCCTTGAAGGCGCTTTCGATGATGTGGTGGTTGTTCACCCCGTAGAGCGTCTCGACATGAAGCGTGATGCCGCCTTCCTGGGCGAGCGCCTGGAAGAACTCCCGGAACAGCTCGGTGTCCATCTCGCCGAGCCGCGGCTGGCTGAAACTGACCTTCCACACCAGATAGGGCCGGCCCGAGATGTCGATCGCAACCCGGGTCAGCGTCTCGTCCATCGGGATGAGCGCATGGCCGTAGCGGGTGATTCCGGCCCGGTCACCCAGCGCCTGCGCGATCGCCTTCCCGAGCGCGAGGCCGGTGTCCTCGACCGTATGGTGCGCATCGATGTGGAGATCGCCCTTCGCCTCGAGCTCGAGGTCGAGCAGCGCGTGCTTGGCCAGCTGGTCGAGCATGTGGTCGAAAAAGCCGATCCCGGTCGCGATGCGACGCACGCCGGTGCCGTCGAGCCCGAGGCTCACGGAAATCCGGGTCTCGCGGGTCTCCCGGACAAGCTTTGCAGAGCGGCCAGACATGGGCGTTGGGCCTTAGGCCTGCTGTTCCTGCCCTTCAACCTCCCTCGAGACCCTTGCGGGCCTCGTCGGCCTGGACGAGACGCAGCACGGTCTCGACTCCACGCCCCTCGGGCAGTGCCTGGCCGTTGCGGTTGGCGCCGAGCTCGCCGAGCTTGCGCCCCGTCACCAGCACCCGGCCTTCGACCGAGCCGACGAAGGCGTTCCAGGCCCGCGCCGTGTCATCGATGTTCTTGCCCACCCTGTTCATGTGGCCGACCATCACCGTCAGCCGCTCATAGAGCTCGGCGCCGAGATCCCCGATGGCCTGTGCTTCCTTCGCCATCTTTTCCTGCCGCCAGACCATCGCGACCACCCGCGCGATCGCAAGCAGGTTGGTCGGGCCGACCAGCAGCACCTTGCGCTCCATCGCCCACAGGTGGAGCTCCGGGTCTTCTTCGAGCGCGGCCGAGAGGAAATTCTCACCCGGCACGAACATGAGCACGAAGTCGGGCGCCTCGTCGAACTGGTTCCAGTAGGCCTTCTCCGAAAGCGCCTTCGCATGGGCCCTGACCCGCGCGGCATGGCGGGCCCGGGCCTCGGCGCGCTCGCGCTCGGTGGTCGCTTCCTGGGCTGCGACATGGTCTTCGAGCGCGCATTTCGCGTCCACAATCAGCTGCCGCCCGCCGGGAAGGTTGATGATGGCGTCCGGCCGGCTGCGCCCGCCCTCGCCGTCCGCCACGCTGGCCTGCAGGGTGAAATCAATTCCTTCGACAAGGCCTCCGACTTCGAGCACCTTGCGCAGCTGCGCTTCGCCCCATGTCCCCGTCGCCCGGGCCGAGCCCTTGAGGGCCGCGACGATTCGCCCGGCCTCGGCGCGCATTGCCTCCTCGGTCCGGACGAGTGCCTTCAGCTGCTCGGAGAGCGAGCCATAGGCCTGCTCGCGCTTCTGCTCGAGCGTCTTCAGCTCCTCGCCATAGCGGCCGAGCGTCTCGCGGACCGGCTGGATGAGTTCGGCGAGCGCCGTCTTCTGCTCGGTGAGACCCTTCTCCGCCTCGGCGCGGTGCAGCTTGAGCGTCTCGGCGGCCTGTTTCGCGAAGGTCTCCTGGGCCTTTTCCAGCGCCACGCCGGCCAGCCGCTCGAACTCGCCGCGCAACTGTGCGAGCTGGTCGGCATGTGCCTTCTCGCGCTCGGCTGCTGCCGCATCGTGCGCGGCAAGGCGCGCCTCGAGCTCGACGGCGCGGGCAACCGCAGGCTCGGCCGCGGCGAGGCGCTCGCGCAGACCCTGGGTTTCGGCCTCGCGGGTGGCCAGCGCCACCCGGGCGGCCTCCAGCGGCCGGCCCCACATGAGCCAGCCAGCCGCGACCGCCAGAACCAGCGCGACAAGGCCGACGACGAGGAGAAGCAGGTCTGGCGAATCCATGACGGAACATTAGGCGAACAGACTTGCGCGTGTCATCCGGATTCTTCAGGGGAAGCCGGAGGGAGAAGAGGCATGGACTTCGAGGTCGTTGCAGAGGGGCTTGCGTTTCCGGAAGGCCCGGTCTGGCTGGACGACGGCTCGGTCATCGTCACCGAGATCGCCGCAGGGCGCCTGACCCGGGTCACCCGCGACGGCCGCAAGCAGACGATTGCCGAAACCGGCGGCGGCCCCAACGGCGCTGCCATCGGCCCCGATGGCGCCATCTGGGTCACCAACAATGGCGGATTCCGCTGGGCGACCGTCGAGGGAATGCTCATCCC
>CALLWN010000309.1 GCA_938016505.1 uncultured Sphingomonadaceae bacterium | reverse complement strand
GGCGGAGGAGGCCGCCTTCCTCGGGCAGGCCGCGCTCGCCCTGCTCGAAACGGTCACCCGCGCCGACTGGCCGGCCCGCCCCGGCGCCCATGAAAGCGCCCTGAAGCTCGGCCGCCGCGGCTGGGCCTGGGCGCCCGAGCTCCAGCGCCGGCTGCCGCCGCCAGACCGGCCCGAGCCCGGCCTGTTCGCGGCGCTGCCGCGGTTCGAGGAGGCGCCGCCCCGCCCGGCCCCGGCTGCGGTCCGCCTTGCCGAGGCCGAGGTCGACGCCACGCTCGAGCGCCTGCGCGGGCACCGCCGCGAGCCCCGGCCCCAGCAGCAGGCCTATGCCCGCGCCATGCTCCACGCCTTCCAGCCCCGCGAGCGGCAGGAAGGCCCCAACCTCGTCGTCGCCGAGGCCGGCACCGGAATCGGCAAGACCATCGGCTATCTCGCCCCTGCCGCGCTTCACGCCGAGCGCACCGGCGGCGCGGTCTGGATCTCGACCTACACCCGCGCGCTCCAGCGCCAGCTCCGCGACGAGACCCGGGACAGCCTGCCGCCGCTGATCGGCGGCCGCGCGATCACCGTCCGCAAGGGGCGCGAGAATTACCTCTGCCTCCTCAACCTCGAGGATGCCCTCCAGTCCGGCCTCTCGGGCCGGTCGGCGGTGCTTGCCGAGCTCGTCGCCCGCTGGGCCCGCTTCAGCGCCGATGGCGACATGGTCGGCGGCGACCTGCCGGGCTGGCTTCCCGCCCTGTTCAGGAGCCGCGCCGGGCTCCCTGCCCTCTCCGACCGGCGCGGCGAGTGCATCCGCGCAGCCTGCCCGCATTTCCGTGCCTGCTTCATCGAGCGCAGCGTCCGTGCCGCGCAGCAGGCCGCCCTCGTCATCGCCAACCACGCGCTCACCATGGCGGTTGTTGCCCGCGGCGGCGCCGATGTCCCGCTGCGGCTCGTCTTCGACGAGGGCCACCACCTGTTCGACGCTGCCGACAGCGCCTTCGCGCGCCTCCTCTCGGGTGGCGAGGCGATCGAACTCCGGCGCTGGATCCTCGGGCCCGAGGGGAGCGGCCGGCGCAGCGGCCGGCGCCGCGGCCTCGCCGCGCGGCTCGCCGACCTCGCCGCCCATGATGACGGCTGCGCCGCCGCGCTCGACGCCGTGCGCCAGGCCGCCCGCGCGCTTCCGGCCGACCACTGGCTCGACCGGCTCGGCGCCGGCGAGCCCGAAGGCCCGCTCGAGGCCCTGTTCGTCCTCATCCGTCAGCAGGTGCTGACCCGCGCGCCAGACGAAGATGGCGGCCACAGCCTCGAGACCGCCCCCACCGACCTCCTCCCCGGCCTCGTCGAGGCTGCCGAGACCGCCGGGCGGGCCCTTGCCGTCCTGCAACAGGCGATGGCGTGCCTCGGCGCCGAACTCGCCCGCATCGCCGAAGAGCGGCCGGAATGGCTCGATGCCACCACGCTCGCGCGCCTCGAGGCGGCTGCGGCCGGGCTTGCCGAGCGTGCCGCCCTGCTCGGCGACTGGCAGGCGATGCTCGCGCGCATCGGTGGCGCGCCCGACAGCCGGTTCGTCGACTGGTTCGGCCTCGTCCGCGTCCAGGGCAGCGAGCGCGACGTCGGCCTGTTCCGCCACTGGCTCGACCCGCTCGAGCCGCTGGCGCGCGGCGTGCTCGGCAAGGCCCACGGCGTCGCCGTCACCTCGGCAACGCTCGCAGGGCCCGACGACGACGAGACGGCGCTGGCAGCAGCAGTCGGCGCGCCCCACCTCGCCACCGCGCCGCACCTGTTCCGCGCCGAAAGCCCGTTCGCCTATGCCGAGCAGGCCCGCGTGCTGGTCGTCACCGACGTGGCCCCGCGCAATCCCGCCCAGCTCGCGCTCGCCTTCGCCCGGCTGATCCGGGCAGCCGGCGGCGGCACACTCGGGCTCTTCACTGCAATCGCGCGGCTTCGCGCCGTCCACGCCCGCGTCATCGCCCAGCTCGAGACCGAGGGGCTTCCGCTCCTTGCCCAGCATGTCGACCCGATGGATGCCGGCACCCTCGTCGAGCTGTTCCGCGACGACCCCCGCGCCTCGCTGTTCGGCACCGATGCGCTGCGCGATGGAGTCGACGTGCCAGGGGAGTCGCTCCGCCTCATCGTCTTCGAGGGCGTGCCCTGGTCGCGCCCCACCATCCTCGAGATCGCGCGCCGCGCCGCCGGCGGCGGCGAGGCCCACGAGGACGCCCGGGTCCGCCGCCGCCTCGCCCAGGCCTTCGGCCGCCTGATCCGCCGCGCCGACGACCGCGGCCTGTTCGTCATCCTCGGCCCGCAGTTCCCGTCGCGCCTCAAAAGCGCCTTTCCCCCCGGCGTGCCGTTCCGGAGGCTCACCCTTGAAGAGGCGGTTGCCGAAACCTCCGCCTTCCTAGGCGATGCTTGCCAGCCCGAGACGGCTTTCATAGGAGATGGGCTTCGGGCATGGACAGAGGGGTGACAGGCGTGCGGACACTGAGCCTTCTCCGCCATGCCACGTCGAGCTGGGATGACAGTGTGCAGCGCGACTTCGACCGGCCCCTGAACGCCCGCGGCCGCCGCGCCGCAGTCCGCAT
>CALLWN010000308.1 GCA_938016505.1 uncultured Sphingomonadaceae bacterium | reverse complement strand
TGCCATTGCCGCCCCGCCCACCGGAATGCCCGAAGCCGTGCCCGACGGTTTCGACGTCTTCACCACCCGGCCCGACACGCTGTTCGGCGCGAGCTTCGCCGCGGTCGCCGCCGATCATCCGCTCGCGCTGGCGCTCGCCCGCACCGATCCGGCGCTCGCCGCCTTCCTCGACCAATGCCGCCGCACCGGCACGTCGGCCGCCGAGACCGAGACCGCCGAGAAGCGCGGCCATGACACCGGCCTCACTGTCATCCACCCGCTCGACAAGGCGCGCCGGCTTCCGCTGTTCGTCGCCAACTTCGTCCTCATGGACTATGGCACCGGCGCCATCTTCGGCTGCCCCGCGCATGACCAGCGCGACCTCGACTTCGCCCGCAAATACATGCTCCCCGTCACAAGGGTCGTGGCGCCGCCGGGTGACGAGGCAGTCCCCATCGCCGACGAGGCCTGGGTCGGCCCCGGAAGGCTCATCAATTCCGGCTTCCTCGACGGGCTCGAGGTGGAAGCGGCCAAGGCCGCGGTCATCGCCCGCGCCGAGGCCGAGGGCTGGGGCACCGGCACCACCGTCTTCCGCCTGCGTGACTGGGGCGTCTCGCGCCAGCGCTACTGGGGCACGCCCATCCCCATCATCCACTGCCCTTCATGCGGCGCAGTCCCGGTCCCGCGCGACCAGCTCCCCGTCACGCTGCCGCCCGATGTCCGCTTCGACCGGCCCGGCAAGCTGCTCGACCTCCACCCCACATGGAAGCATGTCGCCTGCCCGGCCTGTGGCGGCCCCGCCGAGCGCGACACCGACACGCTCGACACCTTCGTCGATTCGTCCTGGTATTTCCTCCGCTTCGCCGGCCCCTGCGGCGATGCCCCGTTCGACCGGGCCGAGGCCGAGAGCTGGCTCCCCGTCGCCCAGTATATCGGCGGGATCGAGCACGCGATCCTCCACCTGCTCTACGCCCGCTTCTTCACCCGCGCGCTCCACCACATCGGCCGCATCGGCTTCGCCGAGCCCTTCGCCGGCCTCTTCACCCAGGGCATGGTCACCCACGAGACCTTCCGCGACGCCGACGGCCAGTGGCTCGAGCCGTCCGCGGTCGAGCGCTGCGGCGACGGCTGGGTCGTTCGTGCGACCGGCGCGCCGGCACACGCCGGCCGGTCGGAGAAGATGTCGAAGTCGAAGAAGAATGTGGTCGATCCCGACACCATCATCGACCGCTTCGGCGCCGACGCCGTGCGCTGGTTCATGCTCTCCGACAGCCCGCCCGAGCGCGATCTCGCCTGGTCGCTCGGCGGCATCGAGGGCGCCCACCGCTTCGTCAACCGGCTGTGGCGCATCGCCGGGCTTGCCGCCGACCCGGCGGAGGGCGAGGACATGGCGCTGCGCCGCCTCGCCCACAAGACGATCCACGGCATGACCGCCGACATCGACCGGCTCCAGTTCAACAAGGCCGTCGCCCGCGCCTACGAGCTCGCCAACGCGATCGAGAAGGCCGCCCCCTCGGCCGATCGCGCCTTCGCTGCCCGCACCCTCCTCCTCCTCGTCGCCCCCATGGCCCCCCATGTCGCCGAGGAAGCCTGGGCCCGGCTCGGCGAACCCGGCCTCATCGCCGACGCGCCCTGGCCCGAGGCCGATCCGGCGCTCCTCGTCGATGACGAGGTGACGCTCGCCATCCAGGTCAATGGCAGGCTCCGCGACACGCTCACCGTTCCCCGCGGGCTCGACCGCGCCGAGCTCGAGGCCCGCGCCCGCGCCGCGCCGGGTGCCCTTCGCGCCCTCGACGGCCGGGCGCCGAAAAAGGTGATCGTGGTGCCCGACCGGCTGGTGAACCTCGTCGGCTGATGCGCGGTCCCGCAGTCGCCCTTCTGCTCGCCCTGCTCCCCGGCTGCCAGCTGCAGCCGGTCTACTCCGCATCCTCGGGCGCCGCCTTGGCCGGACTGCTCGGCGGAGTCGAAGTCCCCCCCATCCCCGAGCGAACCGGGTTTCTCGTCCGCGACCAGCTCGTCGCCAGGCTCGATGCCGGCAGGGCCGGCACGACGCCCCGCTACCGGCTGAACGTGGTGCTCGACGACCGGATCGAGGGCTTCGGCGTGCGCGGCGACAACTCGATCGTGCGCGAGCGCCGCACCTTGCGGGCGCGCTACGCGCTCATCGACCTCGAATCCGGCAGGCCCGTGCTCGAGGCGGTCGCCGGCGCCGACGCCGGCATCGATGTCGTCAGTTCCGAATATGCCGTGGTCGCAGCCGAAGTCACGGCAAGCGAGCGCCTCGCCGAGGCCATCGCCGACCAGATCGTCGGCCGGCTCGCCATCTTCGCCCGTCGCGGCAGCTAGCGCCATGCTCCTTCAGCGGGCCGACTTTCTCGCCGCGCTCAAGACGCCCGACCCGGCGGTCCGGCTGTGGCTCGCCTGCGGCCGCGACCCCGGCGGCGCCGCCGAGCTCGCAAGGCTCGCCCGCGCCGCACTCGCGCCAGAGGGCCGGGAAGCCATCGTCCGGCTCGATGCCGCAGCACTCGCGTCCGACCCCGGCAGCCTCGCCGATGCCGCCGCCAGCATCCCCCTGTTCGGCGGCCGCCAGCTCATCCGGGTCGATGACGCGACCGACCGCCTCGCCGAGGCTGTCGGTCTCCTGCTGGCCGCGCCAGCGACCGCCAACCCGGTGGTGATGGTCGCCGGCGATCTGGCGAAGACCTCACCCCTCCTCGTGCTCGCCGGCCGCCACCCGCTCGCCCGTGTGGTCCAGGCCTGGCCGCCCGAGGCCGGGGAATGGCAGCGGCTGGTCGCTGACGCCGCCCGTGCCGAGGGCATCAGGCTCGCCCGCGGCCAGGAGACCGCGCTCTGGGCCGCGGCCGACGGCAATCCGCAGCTGCTGGCCCGCGAGCTCGAGAAGCTGGCAACCGCAGTCGAGGCCCGGCCCGAGGCGCCGCAGGCGGTGCCGGCCGACCTGTTCGCGGCCCTCGTCGGCGGGGTCGAGAGCGAAAGCCTCGACCGCCTCGTTGCAGCCGTCGTCGCCGGCGATGGCCGCGCGCTCGATCGCGCGCTCGCCGCCCATGGCAGCGCGAGCAGCATCCCGCTCCTGCGCGCGGCCGCCCGCCGCCTCCTCCTCATGAAGGCCCTGCGCCGGGCGATGGACGCGGGCGCAAGCCCGAGGGCCGCGATCGAGGCCCGCCGGCCCCCGGTCTTTCCCTTGGCGCTCCGCGCCGAGCTTGCCACCGCGCTGCCGCGCTGGCCCATGCCCCGGATCGATTCCGCGCTTGCGGCGCTCGTCGCCGCCGAACAGGCGGTCAAGGCCCCGGCCAGCGCCGGGGACGTGGTCGCCCGTGCTGCCCTTGTTGCCATCGCCTGTGCCCCCGCAGCAGCCTGACCTCCTGCCCTTGGCCTTTGCGCCGCGCCGGCCTAGTCTCCGCCGGGAATGAGTTCGCTCCCGCTCGACCGCCGCGGCTTCTTCGCCGATCGCAACAAGGCCTTCTGGACCCTCCAGATCGCCGGCTGGACCGGCTATTTCCTGCTCCGCACGCTCGGTGGCCTCGCCAACGCCATGGGCGTCGCCTTCATCCTGCCGGCCATTCTCGTCACCGTCACCGGCTTCTCCATCACCCTCCTCATGGCCTCGGCCTACCGCCGCATCATCCGCATGAAGCCGGTGTGGGTGTGGAGCCTCACCCTCCTCATCCTGGTTGCCGGCGCCATCCTCTTTTCCACCATCGAGGTCTGGGCCCACGCCACCTTCTACCGCCCCGACTGGCGCCCGGTCGGCATCGAGTTCATGGGCGCGATCCTGCTGACGCTGGCCGTGCTCGGCGCCTGGACCGCGCTCTACTACGGCATCAACTATTATCTCATGCTCGACGAGCAGGCCGAGCGCTTCGCCCGGCTCGAGGGCCAGGCCAGCCGCGCCCAGCTCGAGATGCTGCGCTATCAGCTCAACCCGCACTTCCTGTTCAACACCCTCAACTCCATCTCGACCCTGGTCCTTGTCGGCGACACCGAAAGGGCGAACGCGATGCTCTCGCGCCTCTCTTCGTTCCTGCGCTACACGCTGGTGGGCGAGCGCGCCGGGCTCGCCACCGTCGCCCAGGAGGTCGAGGCGCTGCGCCTCTATCTCGACATCGAGCGGATCCGCTTCGGCGAGCGGATGCGGGTCGCCTTCGACATCGCGCCCGAGGCCGAGCTGGCCCGGCTGCCCTCGCTCCTGCTCCAGCCGCTCGTCGAGAATGCCGTCAAATATGCCGTCACCCCGCAGGAGGACGGCGCCGACATCCTCGTCTCGGCCCGGGTCGAGCGGGACCGGCTCCTCGTCGAGGTGGCAGACACCGGACCCGGTCTCGCCCCCGGCGGCCCCGGCCCCACCAACGAGGGCACCGGTCTCGGGCTCGACAACATCCGCGAGCGCCTTGCCCAGGCCTATGGCGCCGACCATCGCTTCGAACTGGCCCCCGCGCTCGGTTCAGAGGCAGTTCAGGCCGCACTGGCGAAGGGGCAGAGCATCGGTCCGGGGCTCCGGGTCACCATCGATCTCCCCTGCCAGACGGCAGGAGACCGCCCGACGCAGGACCAGGTGCCCGGTGCGGGCGGCCGCCCCGGGGCAACTGCCACTCGCCCCCCGGTGCCAGCCGCACCCGCTCCGGTGCGCGAACCAGGAGAGGTCGCCTGACATGTCCATCCGCACGCTTCTGGTCGATGATGAGGCGCTCGCCATCCGCGGCCTGCGCCACCGGCTCGAGCGCCACCCCGACATCGAGATCGTCGGCGAGGCGATGAACGGCCGCGAGGCCATCCGGGCGATCCGCACCGAGCGGCCCGACCTCGTCTTCCTCGACATCCAGATGCCGACCTTCGACGGCTTCTCGGTCCTCTCCGCGCTCGCCGACCTGACACCCCCGCTGGTCATCTTCGTGACTGCCTATTCCGACCATGCCATCCGCGCCTTCGAGGCTGAGGCGGTCGACTATCTCATGAAGCCGGTCGAGGAAGACCGGCTCGCCCAGTCGCTCGACCGGGTCCGGGCGCGGCTCGCCGAGAAGCGGCTCTGCGAGGAAGCCGAGCGGCTGGCCGCGCGGCTGGCCGAGGTCGACCCCGAGGCCGTCGCTGCCATCGAGCGGCCGGCCGAGACCGGGCCGGACCGCTACGAGCGCGTCATCAACGTCCGCGACCAGGGCCAGATCTTCCGGGTCGATGTCGACACGATCGAGAAGATCGACGCCGCCGGCGACTACATGTGCCTGACCACCGCCGACCGCACGCTGGTGCTCCGCGAGACGATGAAGGATCTCGAGCGCCGGCTCGACCCCAGGAAGTTCCAGCGGGTCCACCGCTCGACCATCGTCAACCTCGACAATGTGAAGCAGGTCAAGCCCCACACCAACGGCGAATGTTTCCTCACCCTTGCCTCGGGCGCGACGGTCAAGGTCTCCCGCTCCTACCGCGAGGTCGTCGCCCGGTTCCTCTGAGCCGGCGCCAGCGCCGCCTGACACCCCGGCAAGCTGTAGGAAAATGTTCCACGTGGAACATTTTCCTGCAGCCGCTATTTCTTCGCCTTGGCCTGGGACGAGACCCATTCGGAGATCGCCGAGAGCAGGGTCGAGATGACGAAGGTGACGTGGACCACGACCAGCCAGAACAGCGTGTCGGCTGGCGGCTGGTTGGTGCCGCCGAGCCCCATGAACAGCTTCAGCAGCTGGATCCCCGAGATGGCGACGATCGAGCTGAACAGCTTGAGCTTCACGTCGCCGAAGCCGAGCGCGCCCATCCAGCCGGGCCGCTCATGCTCGGTGTCGATGCGCGAGACCATCATCTCGTAGGAGGCGAGCACCACGATCACGACGAGGTTCGCGACCAAGGCGATGTCGATGAGGGCGAGCGTTGCCAGGATCACCGTGTTGAGGTCGAGCAGGAAGACCTTCGGCAGGTAGGTGAGGAGGCCCTTCACGAAGACCACGAACAGCATGACGAGCGCGAGCAGAAGCCCGACGTAGAAGGGCACAACGAGCCAGCGCGAGGCGAACAGGGCCCGCTCGATCGTCACCTGCCAGCGGGGTTCGGGCGGTCTCTGGTCCATCGTTCGGGCCCTTGGGTGGGCGGGCCGGGAAAGGCAAGCCCCCTCTCGGGCCGGATCAGTCGGCAAGGCCGTCGAGCGCGCCCTTCACCCGTTCCCAGAAGCCCTTCGCCTTCGGGCAGTTGGCCTCGCCCTCCTCGATGCAGCGGAACTCCTCGAGAAGCTCCTTCTGCCGCGCGGTCAGCTTCGTCGGGGTCTCGAGCTCGACCTGGAGCACCAGGTCGCCGGGCCCGCCGCCGTTCAGGCTGGGGAACCCGCGGCCGCGCACCCGGAACTGCCGCCCGGTCTGGGTGCCGGCCGGGATCTTCACTTCGACCGGCGCCCGGTCGAGGCCGGGGATTTCGAGCGTGCCGCCGAGTGCGGCCGTGACGAAGCTGACCGGCACCTGGGCGAACAGGGTGGTGCCGTCGCGCTTCCAGAAGGGGTGCGGGCGCATGTGGACGAAGATGTAGAGGTCGCCGGGGGGGGCACCGCGCGGCCCGGCCTCGCCTTCCTGGGCAAGGCGGATCCGGGTGCCGTCATCGACCCCGGCGGGCACCTTCACCTTGAGCGTCTTGCGGCGTTCGACCCGGCCCTCGCCGTGGCAGACGCTGCAGGGGTCGGAGAGCTGGACGCCCTCGCCATGGCAGGTGGGGCAGGTCCGCTCGACCACGAACAGGCCGTTCTGCATCCGCACCTGGCCGCGCCCACCGCAGGTCTGGCAGGGGACGACGCGCGCGCCCGGCTTGCCGCCCGAGCCGCCGCAGGCGTCGCAGGTGATGGCGGTCTCAAAGCTGATCTCGGCCTCGGTGCCGTGGAAGGCCTCCTCGAAACTGACCTCGAGATCGTAGCGGATGTCGTTGCCGCGCTGGGGCGGGCGGGGCCCCCGGTTGCGGCCGAGGATGTCACCGAAGACGGTATCGAAGATGTCGGCAAAGCCGCCGGGGAAATCCTCGAACCCGCGGCCGGGCCCGGCGCCGCCCATGCCCCCCATGCCGCCACTGAAGGCGGCGTGGCCGAAGCGATCGTAGGCGGCGCGCTTCTGGGGGTCCTTCAGCACTTCCCAGGCCTCGTTCACCGCCTTGAAGCGGGCCTCGGCCTCGTGGTCGCCGGGGTTGCGGTCGGGGTGCCAGCGCATCGCCGCCCTGCGATAGGCCGCCTTGAGCGTCGCCTCGTCGGCGCCCCGGTTCACTTCGAGAAGCTCGTAATAGTCGGTCTGGCTCTGCACGCGGCCGGCCCCTCAGACGGTCCGGGGAGGCGCCGCCTCCCCGGTCACGCGTGTCACTTCTTGCTGTCGTCGACCTCGGTGAAATCGGCGTCGACGACATCCTCGCCCTTGCCGGCGGCCTCCGCAGCGGGCGATGCTGCCCTGGCCTGCTCGGCCTCGTAGATCGACTGGCCCATCTTCATGGCCGCAGCCCCGAGCGCCTCGGTGCGCGCCTTCAAGGTGGCCACGTCGCCGCTGTCGAGCACCGCCTTCAGATCCGCAACCGCCGCTTCGACCGCCGCCTTCACGTCGGCCGGCAGCTTGTCGCCATGCTCGGCGAGCTGGCGCTCGGTGGTGTGGACCAGGCTGTCGGCCTGGTTGCGGGCCTCGGCCTTCTCGCGGCGGGCCTTGTCTTCCGCTGCGAACTGCTCGGCCTCCCTGACCATCCGGTCGATATCGGCCTGGGAGAGACCGCCCGAGGGCTGGATCCGGATCTGCTGCTCCTTGCCGGTGCCCTTGTCCTTGGCCGAGACCGACACGATGCCGTTGGCGTCGATGTCGAAGGTGACCTCGATCTGCGGCACGCCGCGCGGTGCTGGCGGGATGCCGACGAGGTCGAAGGCACCCAGCAGCTTGTTGTCGGCCGCCATCTCGCGCTCGCCCTGGAACACCTTGATGGTGACGGCATTCTGGTTGTCGTCGGCGGTCGAGAAGGTCTGCGACTTCTTGGTGGGGATGGTGGTGTTGCGGTCGATCATCCGGGTGAAGACGCCGCCGAGCGTCTCGATGCCGAGCGAGAGCGGGGTGACATCGAGGAGGAGGACGTCCTTGACGTCGCCCTGGAGCACGCCGGCCTGGATGGCGGCCCCCATGGCGACCACCTCGTCGGGGTTGACGCTGGTGTTCGGCTCCTTGCCGAACAGCTCCTTCACGAAGGCGCGCACGGCCGGCATGCGGGTCATGCCGCCCACCAGGATCACCTCGTTGATCTGGCCCGCGGCGAGGCCGGCTTCCTTCATGGCATCGAGGCAGGGCTTCCTCGTGCGCTCGATGAGATCGGTGACGAGGCGTTCGAGATCGGCCCGCGAGATGGTCTTGACGAGATGCTTCGGCCCGGTCTGGTCGGCGGTGATGAAGGGGAGGTTCACTTCGGTCGACGCCGAGGAGGACAGCTCGATCTTGGCCTTCTCGGCCGCTTCCTTGAGGCGCTGGAGCGCGAGGCGATCGTTGCGGAGGTCGATCCCCTCGTCGCGCTTGAACCCGTCGGCGAGGAAGTCGACGAGCTTCGCGTCAAAGTCCTCGCCGCCGAGGAAGGTGTCGCCCGAGGTCGACTTCACTTCGAACACGCCATCGCCGAGCTCGAGGATCGAGATGTCGAAGGTGCCGCCGCCGAGGTCGTAGACGGCGATGGTCTTGGCGTCGGTGCGCTTGTCGAGCCCGTAGGCGAGCGCGGCCGCAGTCGGTTCGTTGATGATGCGCAGCACCTCGAGCCCGGCGATCTGGCCGGCGTCCTTGGTGGCCTGGCGCTGGGCGTCGTTGAAATAGGCCGGCACCGTGATGACCGCCTGGGTCACCGTCTCGCCGAGGTAGCGCTCGGCGGTTTCCTTCATCTTCTGGAGGATGAAGGCCGAGATCTGCGAGGGGCTGTAGTCCTTGCCGCCGGCGTGGACCCAGGCGTCGCCATTGGGCCCGGCGACGATCCGGTAGGGGACGAGGCCCATGTCCTTCTTCGTCATCGGGTCGTCGAACCGGCGGCCGATGAGACGCTTGACGGCGAAGATGGTGTTCTCGGGGTTGGTGACTGCCTGCCGCTTGGCCGGCTGACCGACCAGCCGCTCGCCGTCCTTGGCGAACGCGACCTGCGAGGGCGTGGTGCGCGCCCCTTCCGCATTCTCGATCACCTTGGGCGCCGCGCCTTCCATCACTGCCACGCAGCTGTTTGTCGTGCCCAGGTCGATTCCGATGACCTTCGCCATGCCTCTGCCGTCCTTGTTCCGTTGCGGCCGGCAGATGTGCTGCGCGGCCGGTTGCCTGCCTGTGTCGCGTCTGCCGGTGGCGGGTTCCGCCCGGCTTCCGGGATATAGGTGGGGACCTGGCTGCATCAATGGGCCGCGGGCGCAGGCGGCGCGATTGCAGCAGGCGCGGGTGGCTCGCGACAAATTGGGGTGTTGCAACGCGGTCGGGCACATCCCTATGCGATCTTCACGAGACTGGAGATGATGATGCGACCGATCCTGCAGACACGGCCGTTCGGCCTTGCCGCCTTTGCGCTTGCGGCCACGCTCCTGGCGGCGGCGCTCGCCGGCGGCACCGGGGTCGTGCCGGCCATGGCGCAGGCCGGGGCGCCGAAGGTGTCGGGGGCCTGGGTGCGCCTGCCTGCGGCCGCCGGCCGGCCGGCGGCCGGCTATTTCGAGCTTGCGGCAACGCCGGGTGACGCGCTGGTGGCCGCCTCCTCGCCGCGCGCCGGCCGGATCGAGCTGCATTCGATGGCCATGGTCGACGGCGTGATGCGGATGCGCGCCGAGAGCCGGTTCGAGGTGCCTGCCTCGGGCAGGCTCAGCTTTGCGCCCGGCGGCAACCACCTGATGCTGTTTGATCTTGCGGCCGGGCTGAAGCCGGGGGACCGGGTGCCGGTCACGCTCAGCTTTGCAAGCGGCAGCGAAGTGACGGTGAATGCCGAAGCCCGGGCGCCCGGAAACGCCAGCGGCCACCAGCACTGACGCCGGCACGGCGACGGGCGGCAGCCGGGGGCTGACCGCAGGGGAGCGGGCGCTTGCCGGGAAGGTGTTTGGCGGCGCGCTGGCATGCGATGGCGTTCGGCTGCACCGGGCCAAATGGTGGTTCTGGCAGCCGAAGTGGATTGCGATGGCGCCGGACGGTCACCTGTGGTTCCACCCGGGGGGCAGCGACTGGTCCGAGGATTTCAGCGCCGAGCCGCTCGCCCTTCGCGCCCATTTCGTCCACGAGCTTGTCCATGTGTTCCAGCACCAGCAGGGCATCGACCTCAGGTGGCGGCGCCCGCCCCTTGCGCGCTACCGCTACCTGCCGCTGGTGCCGGGCAAGCCGTTCCACGCCTATGGGCTCGAGCAGCAGGCCGAGATTGTCCGCGAGGCCTACATGCTTGCCGAGGGCTGGAGCCTGCCCGGTCGGCCGCCGCTCGCCGCCTATCTGGCGCTGCTGCCTTTCGCAGCCGGCCTTGGCCGCCGCGATCAGGAGGCGGGCGACGGGAAGGGCAGCTCCTCGGCGACGCGGTAGAGCTTCACGTCGAGGTTCCTGATCCTGCCCGCTGCCCGGCGATTGAACGCGGCCATGTGGGGTGCCGCAAGATGGGCGCGAAGCGAGTCGATGTCGGCCCAGCGCTCGCCGATTGCGATCACCGCCGGCCGGTCGGGGCCGCCTTCATCCTCGACCGAGAGCGAATAGGCAAGGCAGCCCGCCTCGGTGCGGGTTGCTGCCATCATCTCGGCGAGCGCGGCGCGCAGTTCGGGTAGCGTTGCCGGATCGGTCTCGGCGCGCCCCATGATGACGAGCATGGCGGTGTCCCTCCCTTCTCGCTGGCCCTGCCGGCCGATCAGCTGGCTCTCGCGACGCTGACGAGCGCGGGGCGGAGCAGCCGGTCCTTCAGGAGCCAGCCCGCCTGGAGCTCGGCGACGACGGTGCCCGGCGCAGCCTCGCTTTCAACCTCGACCATCGCCTGGTGCTGCATCGGGTCAAGGGGCAGACCCACGGCCTCGACCCGGCGGATGCCGTGCCGCTCGAACACCTGGAGCATCTCGCGCTGGACTGCCTCGAGCCCCTGGACCAGCGGCTTGAGCGCGTCGTCGGGCGCCTGCGGCAGGCTGGCCAGCGCGCGCTCGAGATTGTCGGCGACGACCAGCATGTCGCGGGCGAAGCCGGTCGCTGCATAGGCGACGGCTTCGGCCTTCTCCCGCTCGAGCCGGGTGCGGGTATTCTGCGCCTCCGCGATGGCGCGAAGGGCCTGGTCGCGCTCGAAGTCGCGCGCGGCGGTCAGGGCGACGATTTCCTCGCGGGCGAGCCGCAGCTGCTCTTCGAGGGGGAGGTCTTCGGTCACATCGGTCGTGTCTTCGGTCATGTTCAACCCATCAGTCTGGAAAGCCGGCTGGCGGTGAAATCGACCATGGGCACGACCCGGGCATAGTTCAACCGGGTTGGGCCGATCACGCCGACAACGCCAACCACCCGGCCATCGGCGCCGCGATAGGGCGCTGCCACCACCGACGAGCCGGACAGGGCGAACAGCCTGGTTTCGGCGCCGATGAAGATCTTGAGTGCGTCGGCGGCGCGCGCCTCGTCGAGCAGGCGGGCGAGCTGGGCCTTGGTCTCGAGCTCCTCGAGAAGGCGCCGGGCGCGGTCGAGATCGGCCGAATCGAGGAGATGGGCCTGGCCGCGGACGATGAGGACCGGGCCGCTGGCGTCGCGGCTCCAGGCGGCAAGCCCTTCCTCGACGAGGCTGGCGGTCAGCCGGTCGAGCTCGGCGCGGCCGGTTGCGATTTCGGCGCGCAGCCGCTCTGCCGCGTCGGCAAGCGTCAGCCCCGAGAGCCGGGCGTTCATGTAGGCCTCGGCCTGCCTGACCGCGGCTTCGGCAAGCGGCTCCGCAAGCTCGATGATCCGGTTCTCGACACTGCCGTCGGCGCCGACCAGCACGGAAAGCAGCCTGGCGGGCGCCAGCGGCACGAGGCTCAGCTGGCGGATGACCGCATCGGCCTTGGGTGCGACCACCACGGCAGCGCACTGGGCGAGGCCCGAGAGCGCGCCGGTGGTGCGGGCGAGGATTTCCTCGAGGCTGGTGCCGCTGGCGCGTGCCTCGGCCTCGATCGTCGCGACCTCGTCGGGGCTCGGCTCGGCCACCTGCATCATCGCGTCGACGAACAGGCGAAGGCCCCGCTCGGTCGGCATCCGCCCGGCCGAGCTGTGGGGGGCCTCGAGCAGGCCGAGCTCCTCGAGATCCTGCATGACATTGCGGATCGATGCGGCCGAGAGGTTGAGCCCGCCCTGGCGGGCGAGCGTGCGCGAGCCGACCGGCTCGCCCGAAGCGAGATAGGCTTCGACGATGTCGCGGAAGATTGCGCGGGCCCGCTCGGAGAGATCGCCGATCGTGCCCGACGTCTGGTCGGCCTTTGGGAGCGTGCCGGGTTGCATCGCGCCGGCTCATCTAGAAGATCGGGACGCCTGTCTCAACCGGGCGGCGGGCGCCGGTTGCCTGCCGGTCGGTTGCAACTGGACCGGCGGGCCCGCTAGAGCGCCGGGTGCATACACCATCGGAAAGCCAAGCCCATGCGCCCTTCCGGCCGCGCGCCCGACATGATGCGCCCCGTCGAGATCATTCCCGGCGTGAACCCCCATGCCGAGGGGTCGGCGCTGGTCAAGTTCGGCCTGACCCATGTGCTGGTGACGGCCTCGGTCGAGGACCGGCTGCCGCCGTGGCTGCGCGGCAAGGGCGAGGGCTGGGTGACGGCCGAATATGGGATGCTGCCGCGCGCCACCCACACGCGCGGCGACCGCGAGGCGGCGCGCGGGAAGCAGTCGGGGCGGACCCAGGAAATCCAGCGGCTGATTGGCCGGTCATTGCGTGCCGTGACCGACCTCAAGGCGCTTGGCGAGCGGCAGGTGACCCTCGACTGCGACGTGCTCCAGGCCGACGGCGGGACCCGCACGGCCGCGATCTCGGGGGCGTGGGTCGCGCTGCGGCTGGCGCTCGACCGGATCCACGCCGAAACCCCGTTCGCGGCCGACCCGCTGCCGCGCGCCGTGGCTGCCGTCTCGTGCGGGGTGTTCGAGGGCGTGCCCGTGCTCGACCTCGACTATGCCGAGGATTCCGCGGCGATGACCGACGGCAATTTCGTGCTGACCTCGGACGACCATCTCGTCGAGGTGCAGGCGACTGCAGAGAAGGACCCGTTCGACGAGGAGACGCTGCTGCGCCTGCTGCGGCTTGCCCGGATCGGCTGCGCGGAGATTTTCGCGAAGCAGCGCGCGGCGGTGGGGCGATGACGCTGCCGCGCCCGGAGCGGCTGGTGATTGCGACCCACAACCCCGGCAAGCTCGACGAGATCGCGGCGCTGCTCGCCCCGCTCGGGGTGGAGTGCATTGCGGCCGGGAGCCTCGGGCTCGCCGAGCCGGCCGAGACCGAGGCGAGCTTTGCCGGCAATGCGCTTCTGAAGGCGCGCTTCGCCGCCGAGGGCGCGGGCCTGCCGGCGCTTGCCGACGATTCGGGGCTGTGTGTCGACGCCCTTGGCGGCGCGCCGGGCGTCCACACGGCCGACTGGGCCGAGACCGGGCAGGGGCGGGACTGGGACCTTGCGATGCGCAAGGTGGAGGACCGGCTCGAGGCGCTCGGGCCGGGTGTGCCGCGCACCGCGGCCTTTCACTGCACGCTGGCGCTGGCCTGGCCCGACGGCCGCCATGCGCTGTTCGAGGGGCGCTGCCCGGGCGTGCTGGTGTGGCCGCCGCGGGGTGCGCGCGGGTTCGGCTACGACCCGATGTTCGTGGCGGACGGCCAATCCCTGACCTTTGGCGAGATGGAGCCGGCGAAGAAGCACGCGATCAGCCACCGGGCGCGGGCGTTTGCGAAGCTGGTCGAGGCCTGGGGCGGGTGAGCGCCGGGGCGCTGCCGGCGGGTGCTCCAGCGGGTCCGGCGGCGACGGCTGCGCCGTCGCTCCGGCCGCTTGCGCGCGCGCCGTCGGTCGGGTCCGCCTCCCGGGTCGGCAAAGCCGCCCCTGCGGGCGGCCCGCCGGCCGGAGCTTCAGCGAGTCCGGAGACGACGGCTGCGCCGTCGCTCCGGCCGCTTGCGCGCGCGCCGTCGGTCGGGTCCGCCTCCG
>CALLWN010000307.1 GCA_938016505.1 uncultured Sphingomonadaceae bacterium | reverse complement strand
GCCGGGTCCGAAGCGCAGCTCGAGCTGCCGCTGGGCCTCGAGGCTGTCGAAGCCGGGAGGCGCCGCACCTGCCGTTGCCGTCAGCGTCTCGGCCGGATCGAGTCGTGCAAGCTCGTCGGCCAGCCGGGCTCGCTCGACCTCGCCCGCGCACAGCACGCCTGTCGAAACGTCGGCCCAGGCGAGGCCGGCGTGCTCGCCTGCCACGAAGGCTGCGGCAAGCAGGCTGCGCCCGCGCGGATCGAGCAGCCGCTCCTCCATGAGCGTGCCGGGGGTCAGCACGCGCACGATCTCGCGCCGCACGATCGCCTTCGCGCCCCGGCGCCGCGCGGCGGCCGGGTCCTCCATCTGCTCGGCGATCGCGACTGCACGGCCGGCCTTCACGAGCCGGGCGAGATAGGCCTCATGGGCATGCACCGGGATCCCGCACATCGGCACGGGCTCGCCACCATGCTCGCCGCGCGCGGTGAGCGCGATGTCGAGAAGGCCGGCGACCGTCCGCGCATCTTCAAAGAAGCTCTCGTAGAAGTCGCCCATGCGCACCAGGAGCAGGGCGTCACCCGCCTCGGCCTTCAGGCTGGCGATCTGCGCCAGCATCGGGGTCAGACCATGCGCGATTGCCGAGGCCATGGTCGCCCCGTAAGGAAACGGCGGGAGTTTCGCAAAACCAGTGAGGCGCGCATCCGATGGCCAACCCCGACCGCCCCGGCTTCTCCGACCGCGAGGCGCTCCTGTTCCACTCGGCCATCCGGCCGGGCAAGCTCGAGATTGTCGCGACCAAGCCGATGGCGACCCAGCGCGACCTCGCCCTTGCCTATTCGCCGGGTGTGGCCGTGCCGGTTCTCGCCATCGCCGACAGGCCCGAGACCGCCTATGACTACACCGCCAAGGGCAATCTCGTCGCCGTCATCTCCAACGGCACGGCGATCCTCGGCCTCGGCAACCTCGGGGCGCTCGCCGCCAAGCCGGTGATGGAAGGCAAGGCGGTCCTCTTCAAGCGGTTCGCCGATGTCGACGCGATCGACCTCGAACTGGCAACCGAGGACGTGACGCGCTTCATCGCTGCAGTCGAGCTGATGGAACCCAGCTTCGGCGGCATCAACCTCGAGGACATCAAGGCCCCCGAGTGCTTCATCATCGAGGATGAGCTCCGGGCGCGGATGAACATCCCGGTCTTCCACGATGACCAGCATGGCACCGCGATCATCGCAGCGGCCGGCCTCATCAACGCCGCCTTCCTGACCCGCCGCGATCTGCGCAGCATCCGCCTCGTCGTCAACGGCGCTGGCGCTGCCGCCATCGCCTGCACCGAGCTCGTGAAGGCGCTCGGCGTGCCGGCCGACCAGGTCATCCTGTGCGACTCCAAGGGGGTCATCTACCAGGGCCGCACCGAGGGCATGAACCAGTGGAAGGCGGCCCACGCCGCGCCGACCAGCGCGCGCACGCTGGCCGAGGCGATGGAGGGCGCCGACGTCTTCTTCGGCCTCTCGGTCAGGGACGCGGTCACGCAGGAGATGGTGAAGACCATGGCCGACCGCCCGATCATCTTCGCCATGGCCAACCCCGACCCAGAGATCCTGCCGGCGGACGTGAAGGCGGTCAGGCCCGACGCCATCATCGCGACCGGCCGGTCCGACTATCCCAACCAGGTCAACAATGTGCTCGGCTTTCCCTACATCTTCCGCGGCGCGCTCGATTGCCGGGCGACCAAGATCACCGAGGAGATGAAGCTGGCTGCAGCCCATGCGCTCGCCGCGCTCGCGCGCGAGACCGTGCCCGACGAGGTGGCAGCCGCCTATGGCGGAGCCCATGTCTTCGGACCGGACTACATCATCCCCGCCCCCTTCGACCCGCGCCTCATCGAGGCCGTGCCGGCCGCAGTCGCGAAGGCTGCGATGGACTCGGGCGTGGCGCGCAGGCCCATCTTCGACCTCGAGGCCTACAAGCTCGAACTGAGGGCGCGCCTCAACCCCACCTCCTCGGCGCTCGCCGCCACCTTCGAGGCCGCGCGGGCCCGGCCGCGCCGCGTGGTCTTCGCCGAGGGCGAACAGGAGGTGGTGCTGCGCGCCGCAGTCTCGTTCCGCGCCTCGGGCTATGGCGAGCCCATCCTCGTCGGCCGCGAGGAGCCCATCCTCGAGGCCTTCCAGCGGATCGGCGTGAACGATCCCGAGACCTACCGGATCCACAATTCGTCGAACAGCCCGCTGGTGCCCGAGATGGTCGACCGGCTCTACGCAAGGCTCCAGCGCCGGGGCTGGCTCCGGCGCGACTGCCAGCGCATGGTCAACCACGAGCGCAACATCTTCGGCGCGCTCCTTCTCGAGCTCGGCGAGGGCGACGTGCTGGTGTCGGGCATCACCCGCCACTTCACCCAGGTCTTCGCCCAGCTCAACCTGGTGGTCGACCCGAGGCCCGGCCATGTCCCGTTCGGTTTCCACATCTTCGCCGGCCGCCAGTCGACCATCCTCGTTGCCGACACCACCGTCAACGAGCGGCCGACCGCCGAGATGCTCGCCGACATCGCCACCACCACCGCCGAGGCGGCGCGCCGGCTCGGCATGGAGCCGCGGGTCGCCTTCGTCTCCTACTCCAACTTCGGCAACCCGCCCGGCGAGCATCTGGGCGCGATGCGCGAGGCGATCCAGATCCTCGACAGCCGCCGCCCGCCCTTCGAATATGAAGGGGAAATGTCGGCCGATGTCGCGCTCAACCCCAAGATGCGCGATGTCTACCCCTTCATCCGCCTGACCGGCCCGGCCAATGTCCTCATCATGCCCGGGCTCCAGTCGGCCAACATCGGCGCCAAGCTCCTGAAGGAACTTGGCGGCGGCCGGGTGCTCGGACCCTGCCTCATGAACATGTCGCGCCCGGTCCAGGTTGCGCCGATGACGGCCGGCGCGACCGAACTCATGACCCTTGCGACTCTCGCTGCGGCCGGGGTCGTCGGCTAGCGCCGTGCCGCCGCTCCTCCTCATCCACGGCATGTGGGGGCGGCCCTCGACCTTCACCGCCCTGCGCGCCGAGCTCGAGGCTGCCGGCATGGTGACGAACGCCCCGGCGCTGCCGTTCCACGATCTGCCGCCGGGCGCACCCGCGCCGGCGGCGCTCGCAGCGCTCGGGCTCGCCGACTATGTCGACGCGCTCGTGCCCGAGGTCGAAGCGCTCGGCCGCCGCCCGGTCATCCTTGGCCATTCGCTCGGCGGCCTGCTCGCCCAGCTGGTCGCGGCTAGAACCGGCGCGGCCGGGCTCATCCTGCTGGCCCCCGCCCCCTCGGCGCAGACGCTCCGCCCTTCGCTCGCCCAGCTCGCGACGCTTCGCCGGGTCACCCTCGGCTGGGGCTGGTGGCGCAGGCCCACCCTCATCGACGCCGCCGCCGCGCGCGACGGGGTCTTCAACGGGGTCCCGGAGGCCGAGACGGCGGCCGGCATCGCCGAACTCACCTGGGACAGCGGTCGGGTGCTGGCCGAGATCTCGGCCCCCTTTCTCGACTCCGCAGGGAGCTCGCGGGTGGCCTATCACCGGCTGACCATGCCGGCGCTCGTCATCATCGGCAGGCGCGACCGGATCGCGACCGTTGCCACCGCCCGCGCGACCGCCCGCCGGCTTGCCGGCCCGGTCGACCATGAGGAGTGGCCCGATTGCGGCCACTGGCTGTTCCATGATGCGATTCGCCCGCGGCTCGCCCAGCGGGTTGCGGCCTTCCTGGCCGGACTGCCCCCGGGCGACTGACCGCGCGTGGGCTGGTGCGCGGGCCTCCCCGGCCGCGCGCGCAGCCCGGGCGGCGACCGTTTCCGCCGTTAACGGAATTTCAATTGGAGTCGGCGCGAGGCTTGCAGTAGGACCGGGACCATGTCGCCGCGCGATCGGATTCTCGAGCCCTACACCCGAAGGGTCGATGATATCCCGCACAAGCTGCGCAAGACGCTTGCCATCGCGGCCGCGCTCTTTCTCTCGGTCATCATCGGCTTCCTCGTTGCCGCACTGCCGGTGGATCTGGTCGTCATCCCTGCCCTTCCGCTGGTGGCGCTCCTGCTCATCATGCTCTGGATGGCGCCCGACATCGATCCCGGCCTTGACCGGCCGCTGCGCACCCTGTTCCTGCTCTACATGGGCTTCGCGCTCGTCTGGCCGCACTATATCGCCTTCGTGCTGCCAGGGGTCGGCTTCGTCACCCCGCCACGGCTCGTCCTGATCGGCCTCGTCGCGGTCTTCGTCTATTTCTTTGCGACCTCGCGTCGCCTGAGGGAAATGATCGCGGCCGGGCTGGATGCCTCGCCAGTCGCCAAATGGGCGTTCATCGGCTTCGTCGTCCTGCAGTTTGGCATGACGATCGCCACGAACACCATGGAGAGCCGCTGGTTCAACGGCCAGCTGATCTGGTATCTCATGTTCATCATCGCCGTTGCCGCTCTCTCGTTCGAGGGCGTGCTTCGGCCAATCGTGTGGCTGGTGGTTGCGGGGGTCGTGGTCGTTTGCAGCACGACCTACTGGGAATACGTTCTCGAGTACAAGATCTGGATGGACTGGATCCCGCCCTTCCTCCGCGGCGATCCCGAGCTTTGGGACAAGGTTTACCGCTTCGGTGCCCGGGCCGGGACGGATCGCCCTCGTGGTTCCGGCACGCTTCTCACGCCCGTGACGGTCGGTGAATTCATTGCGATCACTGCCCCCTTCATCGTGTTTCTCGTCTCCGACTCGGCCGCGCGCTGGCGGCGCTGGCTCGGCATTCCGCTGATCGCCCTGTTCCTGCTCGGCGCCCACGGCTCGGGCTCCCGCACCGCCTTCGCCGGCCTCCTCGTCGGCATGGCCACCTATGCCGTGCTGTGGACGCTCCGGCGCTACATCCGCTCCGGGCGCACGCGGGACCTGGTCGGGCCGGCCGCCGTGTGGGCCTACCCGATCGCCGCGCTCCTGACCGTGATGTCGGTCCTGTTCGTGGGCCGAGTGCGGCGCCTGGTTCTTGGCGGCGGCGAGCACAAGAACAGCGACGATGGACGAGCCGAGCAATGGGCGCGTGCGATCAAGCTCATTGAAAAGAATCCGCTTGGATACGGCAACAACGAGGCAGCCGAGCGAATTGGATTCAAGAACCCAGGTCGCGACACCTGGACGGTCGATGGCTACTACATGAACATTCTCGTGGACTTTGGCGTCCTCGGGTTCATTCTGTTCCTCCTGTTCTTTGTCGGATGTGCCTGGGCCGCCGGAAGGGCCTACCTGCGGGCTGGCACAGCGGAGGAGGAAATGGGCGCAGCGGTCGCAGCGTCGATCATGGCGTTCCTCACTGCCAAGATGGTGCTGAGCCAGGTCGAGAACCATTATTTCGCCTTCGCGATCGCCGGAGCGGCGCTTGCGATCGCTGCCCGCCAGCAGGCACGCCTTCGCGCGCAGGGCGGCGTCAAGGCGCCAGCAACCGCCAGAGGCGCGCCCCCCATCCCGGCCGGACGGCCAGCCCTTGCAAGGCTCGGAAGAGCCTGAAGCCGGTTCGAGCGACGCGCCCGCCCGCAGACTTCACCACCGGCGGCGGCGAGTCCGCAGCCAGCTTCCCGCCAGTGATCGCAGCGTTTCGGCCACCCCGGCACGCCGCGCGGAACGCACAACCTCGAGGCCGTCCATTGCTGGCCGCGGAAGCCCGGCGATCGCCATCGCGGCCACCCGGCTGGCGACAAGCCGCTTGCGACGTGCCTGCGACGGCTGCATCCTGTCGATCTCGGCCACGGGCACCGGGGTCACGACGAGCGACCCGTCGGCAACGGCCCGGGCCAGCGCGGCAGCGCCAGCGGCTGTCCGGGTCACGATGAGCGACCGGCCTTCCGCCTCGTCCAGCAGGGGGTAGCCGGCCTCGTCGGCGTGCCAGGCGTCGGCTGCGGCGATGTCGGCCACTCCGCCAACTGCATCCGGGCAGATCTTGCAGCGCCACTGCACTTCCTTCGAGAGAATGGCGCCCCAGCTGTCCGGGTAGCTCATGCTTGCGCTTCGGCCATCGTGGGTCACGGCTTCGGCGCGCCCGGGCCAGCCGTTGCCGCGGTAGCGGAAGCTGGCAACCTCGCCGGGCTCGACGCCGAGGCGTGCAAGGATCCGGTCGGTCCCGGCCTGGCTGGGGGTCGCCGCGCAGAAGAAGGAAAGGAGCAGGGGGAAGCGCGCCGCGATTGCCGGGTCCGCTGCCATCAGCTGGCGCAGCGCGCCGACATCGCAGGGCTTGCCGATGAAGAGAAGATTGCCGGGCGACTCGAGCTCGGCCAAGAGCGAGGCGAGCGGCGCGGCCGGGGCGTAGCGCGAGCCGGCGCATGCCAGCACGTCGTCCCGCCCGGTCGAGCGCCGGATCGTGGTCAGCAGCGGCGCGTCGGGATCCATGCCGACATGGAGCACGCGCGCCACCTGGCCAGACGCAAGCGCGTGGAGCGCCAGGGCGGAGAGCACACCCCC
>CALLWN010000306.1 GCA_938016505.1 uncultured Sphingomonadaceae bacterium | reverse complement strand
AAGGTCTTGATGCAGACGCAGTCGGTCGAGGGTCTGGTTGCTCTTGTAACGGGCGCGGGCTTGGGCATGGGCGCGGCGACGGCGCGGCTGTTCGCGGATGGTGGCGCGTTCGTCGCCCTGGTCGATGTGAACGCCGACGCGATCTCCGAGCTGGCCTGGCAGCTTGGGGAGCGGGTGCTGGCCTTTCCGCTCGACGTGGCGGATGCCGACGCGATCGCCCGCGTCATCCCCGAGATCGGGGCGTGGCGGGGCCGGATTGACGCGCTGGTCAACAATGCCGGCATCGCCGGCTTTCTGCCCATCGACTCGCCCGACTATGACGCGCTCTTTGCCCGGATCCTCGCTGTCAATCTCGTTGCCCATCAGCGGATCATCCGCGCTGCCCTGCCCTTTCTGCGCAAGTCCGCGAGCCCGCGGATCGTCAACATCGCCTCGACCGAAGCGCTCGGCGCGACCGCGCTCGACAGCGCCTATTGCGCTGCCAAGGCCGGGGTGACGGGGCTCACGCGGGCACTTGCCGTCGAACTTGGCAAGGAGGGGATCACGGTGAACGCCATCTGCCCCGGGCCGATCGAGACCGGGATGACGGCTGCCATTCCGGAAGCGGACAAGGCCACCTACGCCAGGCGCCGCACGGCGCTCAGGCGCTATGGCCGGCCGGAAGAAGTCGCGCACCTGACGGTCGCACTGTGCCAGCCCGGCGCGTCCTACATCACGGGCGCCACCATCCCGGTCGACGGCGGCCTGATGGCAAGGAACGCCTGAGCGGCTATCGGCGCGCCTTTGCGACCACGCTCTCGGGCAGGTCCTCGCCGAAGACCCGCTGGTAATATTCCGCGATCAGCGGGCGCTCGGCCTCGTCGCAGCGGTTGAGGAACGAGACCCGGAAGGCGAAGCCGATATTGCCGAAAATCTCGGCATTCTGGGCCCAGGTGATGACGGTGCGCGGGCTCATCACCGTGCTGATGTCGCCAGCGATGAAGCCGGCGCGGGTCATGTCGGCGACCTTCACCATGTTGGCGACGGCTCTCCGGCCCTCGGCCGTATCCATGCCCGGCATCTTGGCAAGCACGATCTTCGCCTCGGTCTCGGGCGGGAGATAGTTGAGGGTGGTGACGATCGACCAGCGGTCCATCTGGCCCTGGTTGATCTGCTGGGTGCCGTGGTAGAGGCCGGACGTGTCGCCGAGGCCGACCGTGTTCGCGGTGGCGAACAGGCGGAACCACTTGTGCGGCCGGATGACCCGGTTCTGGTCGAGCAGGGTGAGCTTGCCTTCCACCTCGAGCACCCGCTGGATCACGAACATGACATCGGGCCTGCCGGCGTCATATTCGTCGAAGACCAGCGCGGTCGGGGTCTGGAGTGCCCAGGGGAGCAGGCCTTCGCGGAATTCGGTCACCTGCTTGCCGTCGCGGAGCACGATGGCGTCCTTGCCGACGAGGTCGATCCGGCTGATGTGGCTGTCGAGGTTGATGCGGATGCACGGCCATTTGAGCCGCGCTGCGACCTGCTCGACGTGGGTGGACTTGCCCGTGCCGTGATAGCCCTGGATCATCACCCGCCGGTTGAAGGCGAAGCCGGCGAGGATGGCCATGGTCGTCTCCGGGTCGAACACATAGGCCGGGTCGAGATCGGGCACGCGCTCGTCGGCTTCGGAGAAGGCGGGCACCTCGAGGTCGAGGTCGACCCCGAAGACCTCTCGGGCGTTCACCGTGATGTCGGGGGCGTCGAGCCGGGTGCGGCCGTGGCGCTCGGTATCGGCGGAAAGGTTGAGGACGGACATGACCCCCCGGGACTAGGCGTTGCCAGATGCCCATGCAAGCGGCACGCTGCCACCCCGCGTTTGCGCGAGGCCGGTGAAAAGTTCAGGAAAGGCGCAACAGACGCGACGGGCATCTGCCCCAATGCGCCCCCGCGCCCGGGTCAGGGGAGCGTCTCTGCGGGGCGTGGCATGGTCCCTGCTGCAGCGGGACGGGGAGGAAGAAGCCGTTCGACTGCAGCCGCAAGCACCCGACCGGCTTCTCCCTGGCGGGCGCCGCCCGGAGTCCCGGTGAACATCACCTCGGTCCGATCGAGACGGAACTGCCGCACGTAGGGCTGGCTCCAGTCGATGCTGGCAGGTGGCCCCTCGAAGCGACGATAGCCTTCGAGACCTTCGAACATGAGCAGGCTGTGCAGGAAAATGGTGTCCGTGTTCTCGGCCAGGAACTCGACGGGGATCGCGATTGCGAGCGCATCCTTCCGCCGCGCGGACGCTCTGAACACTTCGCGCACCGAAAGGAGCTTGTCGCGCGGATCCTCGGCAGCATCTGCGAAGGCCTCCTGTGCGACCACGCTGCTGATGTTTCGCCAGCCGCGCGCACGCATCGCCTGTTCGAGGGGGCCGCGCATGACATCGACAGCCCGGTCGCTGTTGGCAACCCAGGGATCCCGCCGGCGCTGGACGAGGGGAAGGCCGTGAAGCGTGATGACGAGCGTTGCCGATGCCTCGGGCGAAGGCGGCGCAGGGGCAACGCGCTCAAGGTGGGCAGCAAGGAAACGGGCATAGTCTGGAAGGTCCGCCATCTGCGGGGCGAACAGCAGCCGCGGCGCGGGCCTGCCGGTCCGCTTGGCCCAGCGGTCAACCTGCGCCTTTACCTTGGGGTAGGCGCCCCGATACTCTTCGAAGGCCGAGTGGATCGGCAGCGCCGAGGCGATGATGAGCGTGTCGAGCCCCTTGTCGAGCAACGCCTCGAGCGCGCGCTCACGGGCGAGCGGCGCGAACGCGTCGTAGACGACCGTGTCCGCCACCTGCGGGTGGCGGGCAAGCACCGCCCGAGCGGCTTCCACCATCGCCAGCGTCTGATCCCGCTGCGGGAGATAGCCTCCCGGCAGCCGGGCATAGTAGAGAGCGCGGGCCTTGAGTATCGCCCGCTGGGCGACGCTGGCAGCGCCGCCCGCCCGGCCGCGATAGAGGAAGGTGCCGATATCGCCCGATGCTGTGGGCGATGGCGGCACCCACTCGACCAGGCCGCGCTGATATTTCTCGATGAAGGGAATCCCGTCCCAGTCTTCGGTGCGCCCATCGAAGGCCATGAGCTGGCGAGGTGCGAAGGGTGCAGTGGCATCCGGCCGGGTCGGGTCGATGAGGGCGACCCCGCGATCGCGGGCGGCCAGCCGGTTGACTGGCCAGGGCACGGCGACCTCGAGCAGCTTGGCGATGAAATTCTCGGTGAAGCCGGTCGCGAAGTTCGACGGCTGGAGCAGCGCGACGACGAGGACCCCGGTGCGGCCCTCTGCCATTGCATCGGCCGGCTGGGCCCGGACGGCCCGGGCAGCATCCCAGTGGAATGGCCAGCCACGCGGCTGGTTCATGAGGAAGAACAGAAAGCTGATGAAGCCGGCTGCCAGCAGGGCGCCCGAGCCCAGCGCCAGCCACCTGCGCCGACGGGGGAGCGGGCGCGTCACGCGCGCACGCCGCAGGCGAGGTCATGCCGTCCCACCGCAGGAGTCGCCCGGTCAGAACCGCACGCCCGCGCGCACGCCGAACGTGCGCGGATTGGGCAGATAGGCAAGGAAGCCGCGGCCGGGCGCGAAGCCCTCGGGCCGGCCGAAGTCGACATTGCGCTGGGCGCTCTGGATCTTGTCGTTGTCGAGGAGATTGTCGACATAGAACAGCAGAGAGAAATTTCGCCATTCGACCCCGGCGCGCAGTTCCATCAGCCAATATTCCGGCAGCACGACCAGGTTGGATTCGTCGGTGAAGCGGCGCGAGCGGTAGCGGCCGGCAAGGCCGAGAAACAGCGAGTCGGAGGCCGTGCCGAACGGAACCCGGTATTCGCCTGACAGGTTGAGGATATGGCGCGGGCTCTTGCCGACCTGGTTGCCCGAAAAGTCGGCGCAGATGTTGCCCGCCTCGGCCCGGTTCTGGTCGGAACTGGTCTGGCCGACCGGCACGCCACATTCGGCGAAGAG
>CALLWN010000305.1 GCA_938016505.1 uncultured Sphingomonadaceae bacterium | reverse complement strand
TTCTGGATGGCGGCGAAGCCGGCGCGGATCGCGGCCGGATCGGCCATGTCGAAGCCGAGCGGGCGGGCGGTGCCGGAGTGGGCCGCGGCGAGCGCAGCGCAGGCGTCTGCAGCCTGGTCGGCGGTGCGGGCGTGGACGAAGACATCGGCGCCGGCCGCGCACAACGCCCGCGCGATCGCCTGGCCGATGCCGCGCGCAGCGCCGGTGACGAGCGCGACCCGGCCGGCGAGAAGGTCAGGCCTCCACATCATATTTCCGCAGGATCTCGCGGATCTTGCCCACCGTCGACATGGCGATGATGTCGTCGGTTTCGAGCATCACGCCATAGGCATCCTCGAGTTCGGCAATGAGCGCCATGTGGGCAACCGAATCCCATTCCGGGATGCTGTTGTAGCGCAGGTCTTCGGTGACGGCTGCGCCGTCGATCATCAGGCTTTTTGCCACAAGTTCGTGCAGCTGATCGGCCATGCGTCATGCCCCCTGTTCGGTTGTCTGTCTCGGTGCCGGATCGGCGGCCTGCTTGGACTGGCGGTCGAGGATGACCCCCAGTTTGCCGCAGACGAGCCCCGTCTCCATCACCCGCGCCGGGTTGCCAAAGACCATCGAGCCGGGCGGGACGTCGCGGATGACGACGCTTCCGGCTGCGACAACACTGCCATCGCCGATGGTCACGCCTGGCATGATGATGCTGTGCGGCCCGATCTGGCAGCGCTCGCCGATCCTCGTCTCGGCGTAGAGGCGGCGGGAAAAGTCATGGGTGAGGACTGCACAGCCGAAGGTGATCGCGGTGTCGCGACCGATGTGGACCCCGCGCGGATAGGACTTGTCGAGCTTGGCCGAGAAGGACACGGTACATCCCTCGCCGATGTCCATCCCCCAGAGATGGACGAGATACAGCCGTCGAAGCTCGCTCAGCGTCCGGCGGATGCGGTTGCGCCAGAGGGTCAGCCTTCCGAATTTCCGCATTGTCCCCTTCCGTCGGTTTCCGTTTCACCTCGCAAGGCGGGCGCTGGACCTTCTGATGGGCATTGCCCAATCGCCCATGGGCCAAGCCCGGTCAACCTCTGCCCGGACAACCTCTGCCCGGACAACCTCTGCCCGGACAACCGCTGGCAGGACGAGCTCTGGCAGGACGACCTCTGGCAGGACGACCTCTGGCCGGTCTGGTCCGCCATGGCGCTGCCGGCGCCCTCACGCGCTGCGCCGGCGGAACCTGGTCATGAAGGCGCTGCGCTCCATGTCATGGGTTCCGGCCAGCGGATTGGTCAGGAACGGATACTCGACATAGATTGCATCGATGCGACTCGCGAGCGGTGCCGGGATGCGCGCGGTAACGGCCTCCTCCATCGTCTCGATGTCGATCTTGAGGATGTCGATCGCCCCGTGGCGGGCGATGATCTCTTCGAGGATCGCATTCGAATCGGCGCAGTCGACTTCGATCGACGTGCCCGTGGGCCGGCCGATGCCGCCGTAGCGGCCGCTCGGCTCGATGCCGAAGCTGACGCTGCCGGCGGACGTGCCGACGGCGATCTCGGCGAGTTCCCAGCGCCCCTCGAACTGCGCGAGATTGGCCCTGAGGCGCGCGATGTTGGCCGGAACGGGTTCGTAGAGGTAGGCGTAAGCCGCAGGCGAGGAGGAGAGAAACCAAAGTGCCGAGACGCCGATGTTGGAACCGAAATCGACAACGACCCGCTCCGCTCCAGTGACCGGATAGTCGTTCCTGAAGAAGATCTCGTTGATGGTCTGCATGTCCTCGGCAGAATGGACCGTGACCTCGAGCCGCTTCCCGTCGCGGCCGCGGATGGGAATGACAGCTGGATAGGTGCCGCCGCGCCAGACATAGCGGTGCAGAAAATCGACGGGCTGCTCGGCGTTGCGCAGGATGTTGCCGAGCGAGCGGTAGTGGCGCGCGTCGAACGGCGCGGTGGCAAGGGACTTGAGGGTGCGTTTGTGGACCATCGGGAGCGGCGCTTAGGCCAAGGGACGGCCGGAAGCCAGCGGGCTTGAGAGCGTTTGCCGCACCTGCGTTGCAAGCCGCCGACGGCTGCGGCTAGGGAAGCATGGAATGGCGGCATCCTTTCCCTTCTCGGCAATCGTCGGCCAGGACGAGATGAAGCGGGCGCTGCTGATCGCGGCGGTCGACCCCGGCATTGGCGGCGTGATGGTGTTCGGCGACCGCGGCACCGGGAAATCGACTGCAGCGCGGGCGCTGGCGGCGATCCTGCCCGAGGTGCGGGTGGTGGCCGGCTGCCGCTATGGCTGCGACCCCGACTCGGCCCGCCCGCCCTGCCCGCCCGGTTGTGGCGGCGCCCTCGGCAAGGTGGCGCGGCAGCCGGTGCCGTTCGTCGACCTGCCGCTGGGCGCGACCGAGGACCGGGTGGTGGGCGCGCTCGACATCGAGCGCGCGCTCGCCCGGGGCGAAAAGGCGTTCGAGCCGGGGCTGCTCGCCCGGGCCAACCGCGGCTTTCTCTACGTGGACGAGATCAACCTGCTCGAGGACCATATCGTCGACCTGCTGCTCGACGTGGCCCAGTCGGGCGAGAATATCGTCGAGCGCGAGGGGCTTTCGGTGAGGCATCCGGCGCGGTTCGTGATCATCGGCTCGGGCAACCCCGAGGAGGGCGAGTTGAGGCCGCAGCTGCTCGACCGGTTCGGGCTTTCGGTCGAGGTGCGCACCCCGACCGATCTCGACGAGCGGATCGAGGTGGTGAGGCGGCGCGATGCCTATGAGCAGGACCGCGACGGCTTCGTGGCGCGCTTTGCTGCAGCCGATGCCAGGGTGGCGCGCGCGATCGTGGCCGCCCGGCGACGGCTGGAGGCAGTGGAGGTGCCCGATGACGCGCTGCGGCTTGCCGCGCGGCTGGCGATTGCGGTCGGCGTCGACGGGCTGCGCGGCGAGCTCACCATGATGCGCGCGGCACGCGCGCTGGCCGCACTCGAGAAGCGGGCGGCGGTTACGGCCGCGGAGGTGCGCGCGGTTGCGCCCATGGCGCTTCGCCACCGGCTGCGGCGCAACCCGCTCGACGAGACCGGATCGACGGCGAGGATCGAACGCGCGATCGCCGACCTCGAGGCGGCGTGACGGCAGGCGTGTCGGGCGCGCGGGCGGCTGCCGGGGCCGGGACTGGAGCCGGGGCTGGAGCGGGGCCTGGTGAAGGGCGGTCGCGCTGGGCGGATGCGCTGCTGGCGGCCGCGCTGGTTGCGGACGCGCTCTGCGAAGGCCGGCCGGAGCGGTTCGGCGGGATCGTGCTGAGGGCGCGGGCCGGGCCGGTCAGGGACCGGTTCCTCGCCTTTCTGGCGAGCAGGATCGGGCCGGAGGTGCCGCAGCGGCGGCTGCCGCCGGGCGCCGACATGTGCCGGATCGCCGGCGGGCTCGACCTCGAGGCGACGCTTGCTGTCGGGCGGCCGGTGGTGCGCGCCGGGCTGCTGGCCGAGGCCGACGGCGGCATGGTGACGGTGCCGATGGCCGAGCGGCTGCCGCGCGAGCTGGCGGGCCTGCTGGCGGCCATGCGCGATTCGGGGCGGCTGATGGTGGCCCGCGACGGCGCCGCGCTGGACGCGCCGGCGCGCGTTGCGCTCATCCTGCTCGACGAGAGCGCGCCGGGGGAGGATGACGGGGCCGGCGTCGATCCGGGGCTGCTCGACCGGCTCGCGTTCCATGTCGACCTCGACGGGCTGGCGCTTGCCGACCTTGCGGGCGGGCCGGCCGCGGTTTCGGCGACGGCACCGGTTGACGATGAGGTGGCGGTGCGGGCGCTGGCGCTGGCGGCCGCGCGGCTGGGCGTGGGATCGCCGCGCCCGGTGCTTCATGCCCTGGCGGTTGCCCGGGCGCTCGGCCGGGGCGGCTGCGACGAGGCTGGCCTTGCAGCGGCGGCGCGGCTGGTCCTGGCGCCGCGCGCGACCCGGCTGCCCGAGGCGGAGCCAGCGCCGCCGGAGCCGCCGCCCGACGCGCCCCCGCCGCCGCCCGAGGCCGGCGACGCCCAGCCGGACGCCGACCGTGACCCTGCGGCAGGGGAGCGGCTTCCGGACATGCTGGTCGAGGCCGCGCGGGTCGCGCTTCCGCCCGGGCTTCTGGCGGCACTCGCCGCCGGCGGGCCGGCACGCGGAAGCGGGCGCGGGCCCGACCGGGCCGGCGCGCGGCGCGGGCGGCCGGCGGGGACCAGGCCCGGCATGCCCGGCAATGGCAGGAGGCTCGCGCTCATCGAGACGCTGCGGGCCGCAGCGCCGTGGCAGCGGCTGCGCAGCGCGGAGGCCGGGCAGGCGACGCC
>CALLWN010000304.1 GCA_938016505.1 uncultured Sphingomonadaceae bacterium | reverse complement strand
ACCGCTCGCGGCCGCGGCCGAATGAGCGAAGACGCCCGCGGGGGGCGGCTGTGGCAGGGCCGCTTCCTCGAGGTCCACGCCGCCCCCTGGGGCACAGCCGGGCGGTGGGAATATGTGACCCGCGTCGGCGGCGTCAGCGCGGCCGTCATCCTCGCGCTGACGGATGCGGGCGAGATTGTCCTCGTCGAGCAGTATCGCCCGCCGCTCGGTGCACCGTGCATCGAGCTTCCCGCCGGCCTCGTCGGCGATGTCGAAGCCGGCGAGGATCCGCTGGCGAGCGCCCGGCGCGAGCTTCTCGAGGAAACCGGCTTCTCCGCCGCGCGCTGGGAGGATTTTGGCAGCTTCGCCTCCTCGCCGGGGATGATCGGCGAGGTCTTCCAGCTCTACCGCGCGACCGGCCTGCGGCGGGAAGGCCCCGGCGGGGGCGAGGGCGACGAGCGGATCAGCGTCCACGTCGTGCCGCTGGCCGAAGTGCCGGCATTTCTCGAGGCGGCCCGGGCGCGCGGCACGCTGGTCGACACCCGGCTCCTCATCTGCCTTCCGCTGCTGCCTCGTTAACCCATTTTCACCTTCCTGTTTTCCGTTTCGCGTTTCTGCCCGGAAACCTTTCATGCTAGGTGTCCGGCTGTCCACACCTTCACGGAGCCTCCCATGCCGAAACTGAACCATTCGCTGATTGCCACCATGTTGCTTGCCGCCGCGCCGGCCTCTGCAGGCACCATCCATCTGAACGATCCGGCGATCACCGTGACCGGGATCAACACGATCGTCGTGGGCGCCAAGTATCGGCTTTCGCCGACGAATTTCGATCAGTCGCTGGATTCGGGTGGCGGCACCGGCACGGTCGGCGGGCAGCCGAACTTCCTGTCGGTCAACCTCGGCAACCTCACGGCCCTCAATGGCGCCACCTACGGCTTCGTGTTCGAGCACCGCGCCGGGCAAGGCTTCATCTTCACGATGACCAATGCGGCCGGGGCGAGCAACACCCAGGCGTGGGGAACGTTCGCGCCGCCGGTCGCTGCCGACCAGTCGGCTGCGCTGCTTCCGGCGCTTGCTGCCACTGGCCAGGTTCCGGGCACGCCTCTTGCCCCCGGCCTGCCGTTCAACGCGCTCCACCTCGAGGCGCGCGCGACATCGAGCGGAACCACCGCCCCGGTGGTGAGCTACTCGGAGCTGAGCTTCATCACCCCGGGGCTCGCCCAGGTGGGCAGCCTTGTGTCCGGCTTCGCGCTCACGCCGGGGACCGGCGGCGGCAACGTCAACTTCCCCGACCCCGATGCCGACTATCATTCCCAGTGGTTCGTCGCCGACAGCAACCTCGCCCTTTTCGACTGGACCCTCGCGGGCAAGGTCCGCTTCGACGTGACCGGGTCGGGCGCCCTCGACGAGCGGGTGCGCTTCGGGATTTCCGGGAAGGAGGTCAGCTTCACTGGTGGCGGCGTGGTGCCCGAGCCTGCGACCTGGGCGATGCTGATCGCCGGCTTCGGCATGGTCGGCCTTGCTGCGCGGCGGCGGCGGGATTGCACCGTCACCGCCTGAGCGCGTCTGCGAGGGCGAACAGGCGAAGCGCCCGGGCAAGCGGCACGCTGCGCGCCTCGTCAACCTCGGCGACAAGCGTTCCGGTCGGGACGCCGCGACGGGCTGCAGCTGCATCGAGGACCGCCCAGAACTCCGGCTCGAGCGCGACCGAGGTGCGGTGGCCCTGGATGGTGAGGCTGCGCTTCTCGAGACCGTCGCGGCTCATGGCGCGCGGTGGAGGGTCATCGCCGTCGGGCGGGTCCGGCACCCGGCGCTGGCGCGCCGGTGCCGGCCGCTTCCGCTAGTACATGTGCTGGCCGCCATTGATGGACAGCGTCGAGCCGGTGATGAAGCCGGCATCCTCGGCGGCGAGGAACACCACGCCGCGGGCGATCTCGTGGGCCTGGCCGAGCCGGCCGGTCGGGATCTTGGCGACGATCTTCTCGAGCACGTTCGCCGGCACGGCTGCGACCATGTCGGTGTCGATGTAACCCGGCGCAATCGCATTGACCGTCACCCCGAAGCGGGCGCCTTCCTGGGCGAGTGCCTTGGTGAAGCCATGGATCCCCGACTTGGCCGCGGCATAGTTCACCTGGCCGATCTGCCCGGCCTGGCCGTTGATCGAGCCGATGTTCACGATCCGGCCCCACTGCCGCTCGCGCATGCCGGGGAACACGGCCTTGGCCATGTTGAAGCAGCCGCCGAGGTTCACGTCGATGACCTCCTTCCACATCTCGAAGGTCATCTTGAGGAGCGTCGCGTCCCGCGTGATCCCGGCATTGTTGACGAGCACCTCCACCGGGCCATGTTCCGCCTCGACCGCCGCCACCCCTTCGAGGCAGGCCTGGTGGTCGGCGACGTTCCAGCGGTAGGCGGGGATCCCGGTCTTCTCGGTGAAGGCCCTGGCCCGCTCGTCGCTGCCCACATAGTTGGCAACCACGCCGAACCCGGCACCCTTCAGGGCAAGGCAGATCGCCTCGCCAATCCCGCGCGTTCCCCCCGTGACAAGTGCAAGCCGTGCCATTCCCGTCCTCCCCTTCTCCGAAGGGAGTCCTAGAGCGGGCGCGGCGTCCCTTCAAGCTGGACCCAGCCGGAAAGCTCCTGGCGCACGAGGACCGTCAGCATGTCGATCCCCTCGGGGGTCGCGTTGAGGCAGGGCAGATAGGCGTAGTCGGTGCCACCGGCGGCGAGAAACGCGTCGCGGGCTTCCATCGCAATCTCCTCGAGCGTCTCGAGGCAGTCGGCCGAGAAGCCGGGGCACATGATGGCAACCCGCTTCACGCCAGCACCTGCCAGTTCGAGAAGGCGGGGCTCGGTGTAGGGCTGGAGCCACTCCGCCGGCCCGAACCGCGACTGGAAGGTCACCTCCACCCGGTCTCCCATGCCCAGCGCCTCGCCCAGCAGGCGGGCGGTCTTGCGGCACTGGCAGTGATAGGGGTCGCCCTTCATGAGGGTCGTCACCGGCATGCCGTGGAAACTCATCACCAGCCGCTCGGGTTCGAACGCAAGCGCGGCGAGCTGGGCGCGCGCGAGCGACGCGAGCGCGGCGATGTGCGCGGGATGGTCGTAATAGGGCGGCAGCGTGCGCAGCGCCGGCATCCACCGGTCTTCCGCCACCATCCGGAACACTTCCTCGAGCGCGGTGCCCGTGGTTGCACTCGAATATTGCGGGTAGAGGGGCGCGACAAGGATCCGGTCGCACCCGGCTGCCCGCAGCGCGCGGACCCGCGCCGGGATCGAGGGCTCGCCGTAGCGCATCGCGAAGTCGACCAGCACATCGGGCCCAAGCCTTGCCGCCAGCGCTTCGGCCTGCGCCCGGGTGATCGCGCGCAGCGGGCTGTCGTTGGCTTCGCGGTCCCAGATGGCGGCATAGGCTTCCGCAGTCCTGGCTGGCCGGGTCTGGAGCACGAAGCCATGCAGCAGCGGGACCCAGATCAGCCGGGGCAGCTCGACCACCCGCGGGTCGGAGAGGAACTGGCGCAGATAGGGCCGGACCGCCTCCGGCGTCGGCGCCTCGGGCGAGCCGAGGTTGACCAGCAGCACCCCCACCCGGCCGTGCGCGGCTTCGGGGTGATCCGCGGGCCGGTGCGCGCCCGGTGTCTCAGGCGTCTGCATCAGCAAGGGGCAGCCTCCGCAGGCGGGACCCGGTCGCGCGGGCGAGCGCATTCACAAGCGCCGGTGCCGCCGGCGGCGTGCCCGGTTCGCCGACCCCGCCGAGCGCCGCGCCACTCTGGATGACGCGGGTCGCCATCACCGGCGTGTCGGCAAGGCGCATCAGCGGGTAGCTGTCGAAATTGGCTTGCCGGGCCATGCCATCGGCAAAGTCGACCCGGCCATGGAGCGCAGCATCGAGGCCCATGAGCGTGCCACCCTCGATCTGGGCGCGCACCGAGTCCGGGTTGACGGCCCGGCCGCAATCGATCGCCGTCCACGTGCGGGTGATCCGGACCGTGCCATCCGCCACCCCCGCCTCGACCACGGTGGCCACGATCGAGCCGAAGCTCTCGTGGAGCGCCACGCCCTTCGCAAGGCCGGGGGGCGATGGCTCATCCCAGCGGCTGTCTTCGGCGACAGCGCGCAAGGCCGCAGCGTGGCGCGGCATCCCCTCGAGATGGGCCAGCCGGAAGGCGACGGGATCCTTGCCGGCGGCGGCGGCAAGCTCGTCGAGAAAGGCCTCGACGAAGAAGGCCGAGAAGCTGTGGCCGACCGAACGCCAGTAGCCGAGCGGGACCGGCGTTGCGACCGGCACATGGGTCGCGCGGAACGCCCCGACCGCGTAGGGGAGGGCGTCTGCACCTTCGATCGCCGATGCGCTGGCGCTGTCGGCACCAGGCGCGAAAGCCGGCATGTTGCGGCCCATGAAGCTGGCGCCGACATTCGGGACTGCGATCCGGGCGTCGAAGGCAGCGATCCGCCCATCCGGGCCGATGGCCCCGCGCATCCGCGCAATGGCCGCCGGGCGGAACCGGTCGGCGTGCAGGTCCTCGCGACGGCTCCATTGCAGCTGCACCGGCTTGCCAACGGCCCTGGCGATGAGCGCGGCCTCGATGAAATGGTCCGCTTCCGCCTTGCGGCCGAACCCGCCGCCCAGCAGCGTCGGGTGGACCGTGACCATCTCCTCGCTGACGCCGAGCGCCCGGGCCACCCCGGAGACGGCCAGCGTCAGCGACTGGGTTGGCCCCCAGAGCTCGACCCGGCCCTCCTCGATCCGGCAAGTCGCGACCATCGGCTCCATGCAGGCGTGCGCGAGGAAGGGAACGGCATATTCGGCGACCACCGGCCGGTCGCCGAGCGCCGCCTCCACCTTGTCGGTGCCGGCAACCCGCTTGCCGTCGGGGCCGGCGAGCGCCTGCGCGAGGGTGTCTGCGATCCAGTCGCCGGCAGCCTCGCCGTCGGTGTCCCACACCGGCTCGAGGGCATCCAGCGCGCGCATCGCCTCGAAGCTGGTCGCACCCGTGGTCGCCACCCAGTTGGCGCCCCGGATCGCGCGGGCGCCAGCAGGGCCCTTCACCGTCACCAGCCGGCCGTTGCCGACCGGCCCGTGGGCAATTGCCGCGAAGACCATGCCCGGCACCCGGACATCGGCGCCGAAGCGCGCGCTGCCATCCACCTTGGGTGGGAGGTCGAGCCGTGGCAGCGGCGTCCCCACGAACCGGCGATCGGCATCGGGCCTCAGTCGGGCCCGTTCGGCATCCTCGGGCAAGATGTCGCGCACCGCGTCGGCAAAGCTCATGCGGTTGGCCTTGTAGACCGCGAACCCGTCGCGCGTGTCGATTGCGGCGGCATCGACCTTCCACGCCCGGGCGGCAGCGCCGGCCAGCAGCGCGCGCGCCACGGCACCGGCTTCGCGGAGGATATCGTGATAGCCCTTGATGGACGTGCTGCCACCCGTCAGGTGGAGGTTCATGCGACGGATGACGGTTGCCCCCGCGAAGGCCGCGATGTCGCGCGCGACCGGCGGCAGCCCGGCGGTGCCGATCGCCGCGAGGCCGACATGGGCATAGGCCGGATGAAGCGGCGCCGGCTCGACCGCAATGCGGCGCCAGTCCGCACCCAGTTCATCGGCGAGGATCTGGGCAAGCCCCGACCAGATCCCCTGCCCCATTTCCGCCTGTGGAATGGCAAGGACGACCCCGCCGTCGGGCGCGATCCTGACCCAGGCGTTGAGCGCAACCTCGCCGTCCCGGGCGAGGTCGGGGGCCGGCCAGTTGCGCGGCCAGACGAGAAACCCGATGCCAACCCCGAGCGTCGCGCCGGCCCCGATCAGGAAGGCGCGGCGCGACGGCAGCAGCGTGCGCCGGGTCGGGCTTGGCGAGGCGGAAGTCTGGAGCATGGCCGGGGCCTAGCATGGCGAGGCCCTCTGACCAACATGCCTGCCAGCCGCAGGGCCGCAGCGCGATGACCGGCAGCCGCGGCGGCGGTGGCCGGTCGCCGTGGATCGACCCGGCGGCGCTCCTCATCACGGCGCAGACGAGCCCGGGGCCGGGCGGGCAGAACGTCAACAAGGTGGCAACGGCGATCCGGCTCCGGTTCGACCTTGCCGCTGCGGCCGGGCTCAGCGAGCCGGTGAAGCGGCGCGCCGCGCGCCTGGCCGGGCGGCGGCTGACGGCCGATGACGCCATCCTGCTCCTCGCCGCGCGCCACCGCTCACAGGAGGCCAACCGTCGCGACGCGCTGGCGCGGCTGGAGGCCCTTCTTGCCGAAGCGGCGCGGCCGCCGCAGCCCCGCATTGCAACGCGGCCGCCGGCGGCGGCGAAGGCGCGGCGGCGCGAGGCCAAGGCGCACCGTGCCGCCACCAAGGCCGGGAGGCGCCGTCCCGCCGGGGCGGACTGACGGCCAAAGCGTCAATTTTCTGACGCTCGGGCCGTCAGGATACTGACGCTTGACCTGCCGGCCACCGGCCTTGCGCGCCTGCCCGCCGAGGAGCGCCAGCCTGGCACGCTTCTTGCACACGGTTCCCGCGGTAACGGCCGATCCCCGCAAGGGTTGCGCGGGTCTCGGCAAGGACCGGGAGGAACGGCTTGGAACAGACGGACCTGGAACGCACGACGAGGATGATGGCCACACCGGCTGGAGACGGCCCGGCCGAAGCAGGCGACGCATGTCAGGAGCTTGTGGACGCACTTGCCCGGCATGGCGTGGCCCCGCCCGCCCGCTGGCCTGCGGAAAGCCCGCTGCAACTGCGGTTCCGCACTGCCCTGGCGCGGGTGCTCGCCGCGCCTGACGCGGCCATTGCCGAGGACCCGGCGACCCGCGCGCTGTTCGCAGACGCCGGGCGCGCTGCCGCCTCGGGCGTGTCGGTCCTGATCGAGGGCCCGTCTGGCACCGGCAAGGAGGTGGTGGCCCGCCACATCCACGCAGCGAGCCACCGCGCTGCCGGCCCCTTCGTTGCGGTCAACTGCGCCGCCATCCCGGAGCCGATGCTGGAATCGCTCCTGTTCGGGCACGAGCGCGGCGCGTTCACCGGCGCGGCCGGGGCCTCGATCGGCCTGTTCCGCGCTGCCGACGGCGGCACCCTCTTCCTCGACGAGCTCGGCGAACTCCCGGCCGCGCTCCAGGCCAAGCTGCTCCGGGTCATCCAGGAGCGCGAGGTGCTGCCGCTCGGCGCCCTTCGCCCCATTCCGGTCGACGTGCGGCTTGTCACTGCAACCAACCGCGATCTTGCCCGGGATGCAGCCGAGGGCCGGTTCCGCGAGGACCTCTACTGGCGCCTTGCGGTCTTCCCGCTGCGGACCCTTCCACTCGCCCGGAGACCGGCCGACATCGTCCCGCTTGCGGCGGCCTTCCTGCTGCGGTTCGCCCGCGAGGAGCGGCGGCCGCTCCCCGTGCTTCTCGATGATGCCCTCGAGGCCCTGCTCGACCACGGCTATCCCGGCAATGCGCGCGAGCTCGACAACCTGCTCCAGCGGGCGGCGATCCTTGCTGCCGGGCTCCCCATCGGCCGCGCCCATCTCGGGCTCGACCGCCATGCGCCGACCGGACATGTCGGGCCCTGCGGCGGCTGGAGCGCCGACGGGCTGGTCCTCGCCGTGCGCCAGCGCGAGGCCGAGGCCATCCGCGACGCGATCGTGGCAAGCGGCGGGCGCAAGGGCCTTGCTGCCGCCCGACTCGGCATCAGCGAGCGGACCCTGCGCTACAAGCTCGCCGCGCTGGCCGGGCGGCCGCGGCAGTCCCGGCACTTGCGGCGCGCCTCCGGGTCCGGGAGCGCGCTGCAATGAGCGGGCCTTCCGGAGTGGGCGGGCCCGGGCTTGGGCTCAACGGCGTGCTCGCGCTTCGAGCCCAGCTCCTCCAGCGCAGCGAAACGCTCGGGAAGGCCAGCCTCGGCGGCGCCGGGCAAACGGCATCTGCCACCGACGCGCCGAGTTTCACCGAGGCGCTCAGCGCCGTGAACCGGCTCCAGCAGGCGAGCGAGGCAAAGACGGCTGCCTTCGAGCGCGGCGAGACCCACGATCTCGCCGAGGTGATGCTCGCCCGCCAGAAGGCGTCGATCGCCTTCGAGGCGACTCTCCAGGCGCGGAACCGGCTGCTCGGCGCCTACCGCGACATCATGAACATGCCGGTCTGAGGGGGCGCCCATGGTTGATCCCACTCCAGGCGCTGCCACCGCGCTCGCACCTGCCGGCGAGGCCCAGGCCGCCGCCGGCGCATCCCTCCTCCCCGGCGTTCTCGCAGGGCCGCTCGCCCGGCTCCGGGCGAGCCCGCTGTTCGGTCGGGCGCTGGTGCCGGCACTCGTGACCGCGATGCTCGGGGCTGCAGCCCTGCTGTGGCTGCTGTTCGCTCCAGTCGAGCGCACCCCGCTGTTTCGCAACCTGCCCGACGCCGACAAGGCTGCCGTGTTTGCAACGCTCGAGGCGAACGGGCTCGATGTCGCGCTCGATCCCCGGTCCGGGGCGGTGCTGCTGCCGCCGGCCGATCATGCGCGGGCACGGATGCTGCTGGCCGCCGAAGGGCTTCCCAAGGCCGCCCCGGGCGCGCTCGACATGCTGGGCGACATGCCGCTCGGCACCTCGCGCGCGGTCGAGGGGGCGAAGCTCCGCAAGGCCGGCGAGCAGGAGCTGGCGCGCGCGATCGAATCGCTCGATGGAGTCGAGCGGGCCCGGGTGATCCTCGCCATTCCCGAGCCCTCGCCCTTCGTGCGCGAGCGCCCTGATCCCAAGGCCTCGGTCACGGTGACCCTCGCCCGCGGCCGCACGCTTTCGGCCGAGGAAACACGGGCGATCGCCCATCTCGTCGCGGGCGCGGTGCCAGGGCTTGCCGCCGACTCGGTCGCGATCGCCGACCAGACCGGGCGGCTGCTCGCCGGAGGTCCCGGCAGCGCCGGGCAGACCGCGCTGGCGCGCCGGCTCGAGCTGCAGATGCGCATGGAGGCCCGCGCGCGCGACGCGGTGCTCGCGTTGCTCGGCCCGATCGTCGGGCCCGACGCGATCACCGCCGAAGTCGCGATCGACCTCGATCTGTCGACCCGAGAGGCTGCGACCGAGCGCTACGACCGCGAGGGCGCGCTGCGCTCTGAGTCCCTCTCCTCCTCGACTGCAACCGAGCCGCGCGCCATCGGCATTCCGGGCGCGCTCACCAACACGACGCCGGCCGCGCCGCAGATGACGGCGGAAGCGCCGCCACAGGCGAACGGCCCGACCGAGTCGACCAACCGCAGCGAATCCGCCACCCGCAACTTCGAGCTCGGCCGCTCGGTCGAGGTGATGGCCAATGGCGGCGGCAGCATCCGCCGGCTGACGGCGGCCGTCGTCATCCGCGATGATGCGCTGGGGCCGCCGGCCCAGCGCGCGGCGATGCTCCGCCAGATGGAAGCCCTCGTCCAGGGTGCGATCGGCTACGACCCGGCGCGCGGCGACAAGGTGACGGTGGTTGCGCGGCCGTTCGTGGCGCCCGTTGTCGAGACGGTTCCGGTCTGGCGCGAACCGCTGGTGATCGAAGGCGCCAAGTGGCTTGCCGCCGCGCTGGTCGCGATCGCGATCCTCCTCGTCGTGGTGCGCCCGCTGCTCGCAAAATGGCCGCGCCAGCCCGAGACCGGGCCGGCAACGCCTCCGCCCGCGCCGGCGGTCCGGCTCGAGCCCCGGGTCATCGACTATTCCGCCAAGCTGACCGAGGCGCGGCTGCTGGCCTCGACCGACGCCGCGCGGGCCACAGCAGTCGCCCGCCGGCTGCTCGCCGAAGAGGATGTCTGAGCCATGGCGAAGCTCCCCGCCCCAACCCTCAGCCTTGCCGAGCCGGCGAAGCTGACCGGCGCGCAGAAGACGGCGCTCCTTCTCCTGCTCCTCGAGGAGGACCAGGCAGCGACCCTGCTGTCGCGGCTCGAGCCCGGCGAAGTCGAGGCGGTCGGCCAGGCGATGCTCGATGTCGCCGAGGCCAACCCGGCAACGGTCGACCGGCTCCTCGACGAGGTGCTCGCGATCGCCGACGAGACGGTCGCGCTCGGCGAAGGCGCCGGGACGGTCCGCCAGCTGTTTGGCAAGGCCCTCGGCGACGA
>CALLWN010000303.1 GCA_938016505.1 uncultured Sphingomonadaceae bacterium | reverse complement strand
GGGTGCGGCCTGGGGAGCGGGTGCGGCCTGCGGGGCGGGTGCGGCCGGCGCGGCCGGCGACAGCGCCGCGGCGGCCGTGCCGGGTTTGCGACCCTCAAGGGCATCGAGCCGGAATTCGGTGTCTGCCCGGGCTCGCTCGACCCCTGCCTCGAGGGTGCGCAGGCGGAACTGCAGCTCTTCCACCTGGCCGGTGAGCGTGCGCTGCTGGGCTTCGAGCCGGTCGATCCGCTGGATGAGCTCGAACAGCTGCGGCGATGCGTCGGCGGTCGGCGCCTCGGGGGCCGGTGGCGGTGCCGGTTGGACCTCGGCTGCGAAGAAGCGCGGATCGCCACCGGGGAACACCTGCCTCTGGACCGCGCGCATCTGGCTTTCGAGGGTCGAGACCCGCTTCTCGACACTCCTGAACTGCTCGGCCGTCGCAACCGAGACTCCCTGGGCAAGGCCAGGGGCGTGGGTCAGCACACACGCCAGCGCAGTCAAGCCGATGAGCGCCCGCATCTCGTGTCTCCGTCTGCCTCCGGGTCCCAAGGGGACCCCTAGCCTGACCGGAGGCTGAATCGGAAGCGTCAGCGCGCCGGGCGTGCCGGTGCGTAGGGGCCGGGCCGTTCTGCGGTTCGGGCGCGCAGGTCGTCGGGAAGAAGCGACTGGGAGGCCAGCACCTCGCCATCCCCTCCAAGCGGCGGGAGCAGTTCGCCGCCGATCGAAACCTCGACCGCTCCAGCCCGGCCGGCGCGCAACCGCCACGCCCGTCCGGGCGGGATGTCGAGCGTCTCGCCCTTCCTGAGCGTGCCCTCGAACAGGCGCTCGCCGCGCGGGCCTTCGCGGACCCGGATCCAGACATCCTCGCGCGCCGCGAGCCGCACTGGGCCGGTGGCCGCTGCTGCCGCTTCCGCCTGCGCGGCAGCGGGATCGGGCAGTTCCGGGCGCGCCGGGGCCGCTGCCGATGCGGGGACCTCTGCCGATGTGGGGACCTCTGCCGTCGGGGTGGCATCGGGGGGGGCGGGCAGCCGGTCATCGAACAGGCCGAGCCCGCCTGCGACAAGCAGTCCCAGCACAAGAAGTGCAGCAAGGATCGAGGCCGCGACCAGCGGCCGTCCCGGGAGGCGCCGGGAGTCGAGCGGCTCGATATCGACGATCGCCGGCACCGGATCGACCCGCCGGGACTCAAGCCGATAGCGTTCGGCGGCCGCGCCCGGGTCCATTCCGACGCTCCGGGCATAGGCCTTCACGAACCCGATCGTGTAGGTGAGCGCCGGCAGCCGGTCATGATCATCGGCCTCGATGCTGGCGAGGAGCCCCGGCCTGATCTTGGTGCGTTGCGCCAGTTCGGCGAGCGACAGGCCGGCCTCTTCCCGTGCCCGTCTGAGGTCCGCACCCAGCGTTGCCGGCTCGGGGACCGGGAAGGGATGGACGTTGTCGGGCGGGACCAGGGCATCGGGTGGAACCGCGGCCGCGGGCCTCGCCGTGATGTCCGGTTCGCCCGGCACATCAACCCCGCCAGATCCGGCGATTGCGGATCCGTCCTTGTCAGGCGCGTGCAACCCTTCGTCCGGCGCGGACAATTCCTCTTCCTGTTCGGGCCGATGCTCCGCCAGCTCGACCCGCTTTTCAACCGGCGACGTCACAAGCCTCTCCCAGGGACGTCTGGAGACCCAGCTGAATGCTTTAGACCAACTTGATGAAAGGTCAATGAAAGCCCGGCTGCCGTGCGCTGCAGGCTGGCAGCGGCCGGCGGATCGCGGAGCCTTGCAGGCTGCCACCCGGGACACCGGCGCACAGCCGCAGCTTGCCGCTTGCCGGCCCAGCGGCTATGGCCAACCCACGCGCTGCGCGTCGCGCGCCCATTTCCGGAAAGCCTGCCATGCCGCTCCGCAACGTGGCCATCATCGCCCATGTCGACCACGGCAAGACAACCCTCGTCGACCAGATGTTCCGCGCCTCTGGCACCTTCCGCGACAACCAGCGGATCGCCGAGCGGGCGATGGATTCCACCGATCTCGAGCGCGAGCGGGGCATCACCATCCTCGCCAAATGCACGAGCGTCGAGTGGCACGGCACCCGCATCAACATCGTCGACACCCCGGGCCACGCCGATTTCGGCGGCGAGGTGGAGCGGATCCTGTCGATGGTCGACGGCGTCATCCTGCTCGTCGATGCCGCCGAGGGGCCGATGCCGCAGACCAAGTTCGTCCTCGGCAAGGCGCTTGCACTCGGCCTTCGGCCGATCGTCGTCGTCAACAAGATCGACCGGGCCGACGCCCGGCCCCATGCGGTCCTCGACGAGGTGTTCGACCTGTTCGTGGCGCTCGGTGCCACCGATGCCCAGCTCGATTTCCCGGTTCTCTATGCCTCGGGCCGCTCGGGCTATGCCGGCCCGGATCCATCCATCCGCGCGGGCACGCTTGCGCCGCTGTTCGAGCTGGTGCTTGCCCATGTCCCGCCGCCGGCAGCCGATCCTGACGAGGCCTTCCGCCTGCTCGTCTCGCTGCTCGACCGCGATGCCTTCGTTGGCCGCATGCTGACCGGGCGGATCGCCAGCGGACGCCTGGTCGTCAACATGCCGATCCGCGCGCTCGATGCTGCCGGCCAGCCGGTCGAGGAGGGCAGGGCCACCAAGATCTTCGCCTTCCGTGGCCTCGAGCGGGTGCCGGTCGAGGAGGCTGCGGCCGGCGATATCGTCTCGATCGCGGGGCTCCAGACGGCAACCGTCGCCCACACCATCGCCGATCCGTCCGTCACCGTGCCCATCGCCGCCCAGCCGATCGATCCGCCGACGCTCTCGATCCGCTTCTCGGTCAATGACAGCCCGTTCGCCGGCCGCGAGGGCAGCAAGGTGACGAGCCGGATGATCCGCGACCGGCTGCTGCTCGAGGCCGAGGGCAATGTCGCCATCAGGGTGACCGAGAGCGACACGAAGGACAGCTTCGAGGTGGCGGGACGCGGCGAACTCCAGCTCGGCGTGCTCATCGAGACCATGCGACGCGAGGGGTTCGAACTCACCATCGGCCGGCCCCAGGTCATCCAGCTGACCGACGAGCTCGGCCACCGGCTCGAACCGCACGAGACCATCATCGTCGATGTCGACGAGGCCTTCCAGGGGATCGTCGTCGAGAAGATGGCGCTCAGAAAGGCCGAGCTCATGGACATGGCGCCATCGGGCGGCGGCAAGCTTCGGCTCACCTTCTTCGGCCCCACCCGCGGCCTCATCGGCTACCATGGGGAGTTCCTCTCCGACACTCGCGGCACCGGCATCATGAACCGCCAGTTCGCCCGCTACGCGCCGTGGCGCGGGCCCATCTCGGGGCGCCCCAACGGCGTGCTCGTCTCGACCGAGACCGGCGCTGCCGTCGGCTATGCGCTCGGCAGCCTCGAGGAACGCGGCACCCTCATGATCGCGCCGGGTGAGCCGGTCTACCAGGGCATGGTCATCGGCGAGAACGCCCGCGGCGAGGATCTCGAGGTCAATCCGCTGCGCTCGAAGCAGCTCACCAACTTTCGCGCGGCCGGCAAGGACGACGCGCTCCGCCTCTCGCCGCCACGCCGCCTGACCTTGGAGCAGGCGATCGCCTTCATCGACGAGGACGAGTGCGTCGAGGTCACTCCGAAGTCGATCCGGGTCCGCAAGCGGTTCCTCGACCCGCATGAGCGCAAGCGCCAGGCCCGCGCCGCAAAGGCCGGGTGAGCCGGGCCATTCCGGGCCGGGCAGGCCGGGCGGAATGACCCTGTTCCGATCGGCCATGCCCGAGGCGCTTGCGGCAGCGCGTGCCGCAGCCCGGCTCGGCGAGGTGCCGGTGGGCGCGGTCATCACAGCCGCCGACGGCGCAGTCCTCGCCACGGCCCACAATCGCACCCGCACCGATCGCGACCCGACCGCCCATGCCGAGCTGCTCGCCATCCGCGCGGCCGCCGCAGCGCTCGGCGCCGACCGGCTCACCGGCTGCACGCTCTGGGTGACGCTCGAGCCCTGCGCCATGTGCGCGGGCGCGATCGCTCACGCCCGGCTCGCCCGGCTCGTCTATGCCGCGCCCGACCCCAAGGGCGGCGGCGTGGTCCATGGCGCCCGGGTGTTCAGCCAGCCCACCTGCCACCACCGCCCGGAGATCATCGGCAACATCGGCGAAACCGAGGCGGCGCAGCTCCTGCGAGATTTCTTCGCCGGCCTTCGCCAGGCCTGACCGCCTGCCTGGCCTGCCGGGGCTGTCGGCGGGCCTGCCAGCTAGCCCCTGGTCGCCGCTTCTGCGACCATCAGCCCGGCCTCGTCGGCAAGGCCGGCTGCCGCGAGCGCCGCCACGATCCGGCGAAAATGATCGGGCGCAAGCGCGGCGAAACTGCCCTGCAGGCCGGTTGCCGCCAGCACCAGCGCCTCGCCGCGCCGTCCTGCCGCCAGCGCCTCATCCATTGCAGCCGTCCAGCCATTGGCGAGCCGCGGGATTGTGCCGTCGGGCCGTCGGCCGAGCCCCTCGAGCCCGGCCCGCACCAGCGCTGCCCGGGCTGGCGAGGTTTCGCGCCCGAGCCGGTCGAAATCGACCGGGACCGTCGCATCGATTCCGGCGAGAAGGGCTGCAACCCGGGTCCGGACTGCAGGGTCGGCATCCTCTAGCACCGGCCACCAGGCCCGGGCGTTGCCGGCATAGCCGGCCGCGAGCATCGCCTCCACGAGCGCCGGGGCATCGGCGGCGAGCTCGGGGTCCGGCGCCAGCCGGGCAGCGGACGGGCCTGCCACCACGCGCCAGCCGAAGCGCTCGACCGAGGCCTCGGGCCCGCGCTTGAGCAGGGCGCGGATTGCGGCCAGCCGCTGCGCGCGCGAGGCGGCACCCGCTGCCAGCCGCAACTGTGTGCCGGGGCGAGCCTCGGTCTCGCCGGCCGGCGCGAGCGCGGCATCGAGCGCGAGGATGCGTTCCGCCTCCGCAGCACTCAGCACGCCCTCGCCCGCCGCCTCGGGCACGAGTGCCGCGCGGCTGTCGACGGGCACGCGCGGCAGCCGCGCCATCCACGCCCGCATCGCAGGCGCTGCCGCCCCCACCAGCTCGGCAGGGATTGCGGTTCCGGTGGCGGCGGCAAGGCCGATGCGCCAGGCCGAAAGCCGGTCGACTTCGCGCCACACCGGGTTGCCGGCCGAGCGGGTGGCAGCGACAGCCGACGCCACCCGCTCGGCGAGCTGGATGTCGAGCGGGTCGGCGAGCCTGCGGCGGCGGGCCCGCTCGAACAGCTGGTTCGCACTCACCGGATCGCCTGCCAGCGCCATGCACCAGCCGTCCGCAAGCAGGAATGCCGGGTTGTCGCCAGAGGCGGCGCGGCCGTCGGCGGTGATCGGGCACAGCCCGAGCGGGTCGCCGGCGGCGAGCGCGGCATGGGCGGCGGCCGCGAGCAGCCGCGGCGTGTAGTCGGCCCGGCGGACCCGGATCAGCATCCGATGGGCATCGGCGGCGCTGCCGAGCGCCACCAGCGCCCGCGCCCGTGCCGCGAGCCAGTCGCCGGGGTGAATGCCCGGCGGCGGGTCGGCCTCGGTCAGGAGGGCGCGCTGGATGACGATCTGGCCCCACCTGCTGGCGAGGGGGCCGTCGAGCCGGTTGAGAAGGCCTGCGAGGAAGCGCCCGTCAGAGCCTGCGAACAGGTCCGGTGCGAGGCCGATCGTTGCCTGTGTCACGAGGCCGGCGCGGGCAGCCGGGCGGGTCGGGCCGGGCAGTTCGGGAGGATCTGCCGGCGGGCCCGGCGCCACCGATGCGTCTGCCTTCGCGCTGCCGGGCGCTGACGTGGCGCCCGGGGCCGGTGGCGGCAACGGCGCCGGGCTGACCGGCTGCGCCGCCGGAACCTCCTCGAGGAACTCCGGCAGGATCGATGTCGGCGCACCGGCGGGCGCGGTCGCCGCCGGCTCTTGCCCGGTCGGCGGTTCGACCGTCGCGTCCTGGGCGCGTGCCGCCGCCGGAAGCGCGAGCAGCAGCAGGAACCAGCGGTTTGCCTTGATGCGCACACCAG
>CALLWN010000302.1 GCA_938016505.1 uncultured Sphingomonadaceae bacterium | reverse complement strand
AGCGGGCCGAAGGCAGGACATCGATGCTCTACGACGCCTATGAAGTCTCGAGAGGCTGGTTCGCCGGCGCCACCGCAGTCGCCCGGATCGGCTCGGGCTGGATGACCAGCTTCATGAACCCGCTGGCCTACACCGGCGGGGCCCCGCTCGCCGCTGCCGCGCTCGATGTCTTCGCCCATGCGATGCGGCCGCGCGGCAAGCCGGCCTTCGGCCTCCACGAAACCGTCATCGACGGCTGGAAGGTCCCGGTCGAGGAGCGCATCGTCGATCGCAAGCCCTTCGGCCAGCTCAAGCATTTCGCAAGGCCCACGGTCGAGAGCTACGACCCGACCGTCCTCATTGTCGCCCCCATGTCGGGCCACTATGCGACCCTCCTGCGCGGCACGGTCGAGCGCCTGCTCCCCAACCACGACGTCTTCATCACCGACTGGCGCGACGCCAAGCTCGCCCCCTTGAGCGAAGGCACCTTCAGCCTCAACGACTATGTCGACTATCTGATCGACTGGATCGCGCTGCTCGCCCGCCGCGGCGAACGTCCCCATGTGCTCGCGGTCTGCCAGCCCTCGGTGCCGGCGCTCGCGGCCGTCTCGCTCATGGCCGCCGCCCACCATCCGGGGCGGCCCTACACGCTCACCATGATGGGCGGCCCCATCGACACCCGCGAGGCCCCCACGGCAGTGAACCGCCTCGCGATGGAGCGCCCGCTCGCCTGGTTCGAGCAGAATGTCATCACCTCGGTGCCCATGGCCTATCCCGGCCGAGGCCGCCGCATCTACCCGGGCTTCCTCCAGCTCGCCGGCTTCATGGCCATGAACCTCGGCAACCACCTCGTCTCCCACTGGGAGATGTTCAAGCACCTCGTCCAGGGCGACGACGAGAGCGCCGAGGCCACCATGCGCTTCTACGAGGAATATCTCTCGGTCTGCGACATGGATGCCCATTTCTACCTGCAGACGGTCGACGAGGTGTTCCAGCGCCACCTGCTGCCCAGGGGCGAATTCATCCACCGCGGCATCCGGGTCGACCCGGCCGCCATCACCGATGTCGCCATCCTCGCAATCGAGGGCGAGCGCGACGACATCTCCGGCCTCGGCCAGACCAGGGCGGCGCTGACCCTCGCCCGCAACCTCAAGGCCCGCCGGAAGGAGTATTTCATGGTGCCCGAGGCCGGCCATTATGGCATCTTCAACGGCCGGCGCTGGCGCGACCTCGTCGCCCCCGTGGTCGAGGATTTCGTCCGCCTCCACGGCGCCCGCGCCCCGCTCCATCGCCCGGGCCCCTCGCTCATCCCGGTCCAGCAGGTCCCCCCCGGCACCGAGTTCGCCTGAGGCTCCGCCTCAGGTCCCGAGCGCCTCCGCCCTTGCCGCGACCTCGAGCCAGCGGTTCTCGGCTGCGACAAGCGCACCCCGCACCGCTTCAAGTTCGGCAGTGACGGCCGCGAACCGGTCGGGCCGGCGCGCATAGAGGCCCGGGTCGGCGAGCTCGGCTTCCAGCCGGTCGCGCTCCGCCTCCAGCCGGGCAATCTCGGCCGGCAGCCGGTCGAGGTCGTGCTGGTCCCTGAACGAGAGCTTGCGCGCAGCCGCCGCCACACCGGCAGATGCCACACCTGCAGCCGCCACACCGGCAGCCGCACCCGCGGGCGCGGCCGCACCGGCAGCGGGCCGTGCCGGCGCAGGCCGGCGCGCCCGCCCGCCGTGCAGCCGCTCGAGCTCGGCGTGGCCGCCCGCCACGAGCTCCACCTTCCCCGAGCCGTCGAGAAAGCAGGTCATCGTCACCGTCCGGTCGAGAAGGTCCCGGTCGTGGCTCACGATCATCACCGTCCCCTCATGGTCGGCGATCACCTCCTGCAGCAGGTCGAGCGTCTCGAGGTCGAGATCGTTGGTCGGCTCGTCGAGCACCAGCAGGTTCGCCTCGCGGGCAAACTCGCGCGCCAGCAGCAGCCGCGCCCGCTCCCCGCCCGAGAAGCCGCCGATCCTCGTGTCGAGCGCCTCGGGCGGGAACAGGAACTGCTTCAGATAGCCGCGCGCATGCGTCTTCACCCCGCGCACGCTCACCCAGTCGCCGCCGTCGGCCAGCACGTCGCGCACCCGCTTCTCCGGGTCGAGGAGCGCGCGCTGCTGGTCGATCGTGATGCCCGTCAGCCCCGTCGCCCGCCTGACCGTGCCCGAGTCGGGCGCGATCTCCCCGGTCAGCAGCTTCAGGAGCGTCGTCTTGCCCGCCCCGTTGGCGCCCACGATCCCGATCCGGTCGCCGCGCAGGATCCGGATCGAGAAGTCGGAAATGATCGTCCGCCCGCCCAGCGCCTTCGTCACCCGCTCGGCCTCGATCACCATCCGCGCCTTGGCCTCGTCGGCCTTGAGCGCGAGCTTCGCGACCCCAGGCGCACCCAGCATCGCCCGCCGCTCGGCCCGCAACGCCTCCAGCCGCTCCAGCCGGCCCTGGTTGCGCCGCCGCCGCGCCGTCACCCCGCGCTGGAGCCAGTGCAGCTCCTGCGCCAGCTTCTGGTCGAGCTTCTCGGCCGCCTTCGCCTCCTCGGCCAGCACCTCCTCGGTCCAGGCCTCGAACCCGCCGAAACCCACCTCGCGGCGGCGCAACCGGCCGCGGTCGAGCCACAGGCACGCCCCCGTCAGCCGGCGCAGGAAGGCGCGATCATGGCTGATGACAACAAACGCCCCACCGTAGCGGGCAAGCCAGGCCTCGAGCCAGCCGATCCCGGCGATGTCGAGATGGTTGGTCGGCTCGTCGAGCAGCAGGAGGTCGGGCGCGCTCGCCAGCGCCCGGGCGATCGCGGCGCGGCGCCTTTCCCCGCCCGAAGCCGTCGCCGCCGCCCGGCCGAGGTCGAGCCCGATCTGGCTGGCAATCGCCGCAACCTCGTGCGCCGGCGGCGCATCGGGCCCGGCCAGCGCGAAATCGGCAAGCGTCGCAAACCCCTCCATCGCCGGGTCCTGCGCCAGCGTCACGATCCGCGCCCGCGGCCGCGCCGTCCGCCGGCCCCGGTCGGGCTCGAGGCTCCCGTCAAGCAGGCGGAACAGCGTCGTCTTGCCGGCGCCGTTGCGGCCGATGAGCGCGAGGCGGTCCGCAGGTCCCACGAACAGCGACAGCCCCTCGAACAGCATGCCCTCCCCCTGGCGAAGGGCAATGTCCTCGAGCGCGACGAGCGGCGGCTGGCTGGCCATGGCCGCCCCGTGCCACGCCCGGCCGGGCGCTTCCACCCCCCCGGCTCCGGCAGCCGCGCCACTTTCGGCACATTCAGAGGCGGTTCACGGCCCCTTCCCCAGCGTCGCACCGCACCATGTCCGAGTCCGCCGTTGCCAGCCGCCAGGCCCTGAACCCGCGCCGCGCCCACGGCCGGGTCCTTGCCGGCGCCGTCGCGGCCGTCATGGTCGCAGCCAGCCCTGCCGCCGGGCAGGGCAGCCCGTCCCCGGCCGGGCGCGGGCCCCAGGGCCGGCCGGTCAGCGACCAGGACCGCGCGCTCGGCGAGCGCGCCCGCGGCGAGATCCGGCCGCTCGGCGAGCTGCTCACAAGCGCCCAGCGGGTCGGGCGCGGCTCCTATCTCGGGGTCGAGACCGGAAGCCATGTCTACCGCTTCAAGTTCCGCCGCGCCGGCGGAGAGGTCGTCTGGGTCGACATGGACTCCCGCTCGGGCGAAGTCGTCGGAGTCCGCGACTGAAGGGCGGCCCCAGCAGGAGAAACGGCAATGCGTGTGCTCGTGGTCGAGGATGAACCCACCCTCTCGCGCCAGCTCAGACGCAACCTCGAGGGCGCCGGCTACGCCGTCGACCACGCCCCCGACGGCGAGGAGGGCCTCTTCCTCGGCGAGACCGAAAACTATGATGCCGTGGTGCTCGATCTCGGCCTCCCCGAGATCGACGGGCTCGAGGTGCTGCGCCGCTGGCGCGCCGCCGGCCGGCGCATGCCCGTCCTCGTGCTGACCGCGCGCGACAGCTGGTCCGACAAGGTGACCGGCCTCGATGCCGGCGCCGACGACTATCTCGCCAAGCCGTTCGAGACCGAGGAGCTGGTCGCGCGGCTGCGCGCCCTCATCCGCCGCGCCAGCGGCAATGCCTCGGCCCAGCTCACCGCCGGCGACGTCACCCTCGACACCCGCACGGGCCGGGTCACCCGGGGCGGCGAGCCGGTCAAGCTGACCGCCCAGGAATACCAGCTTCTCTCCTACCTCATGCACCACAAGGGCAAGGTGGTCTCGCGCACCGAGCTCATCGAGCATATCTACGACCAGGACTTCGACCGGGATTCGAACACCATCGAGGTCTTCATCACCCGGATCCGGAAGAAGCTTGGAGCAGATCTCATCACCACCATCCGCGGCCTCGGCTACAGTCTCGAGGGCTGAGCCGCGCCGGCGCCCGCCGGGCTCGATCAGCCGGCGCATCCTCGGCCTTTCGCTCGCCTGGATCGCCGGCCTCACCCTCCTCGGCGGCCTCGCGCTCGACCGGCTGGTGACTGCAACCCTCATCCGCAACTTCGACACCCAGCTCGCCGAGACGCTTCCCATCATGATCGCTGCCGCCGAGCTCGATCCCGTGGGCGAGGTCCGGTTCAACCGCCCGCCCGCCGAACCGCGCTTCGAGGAGCCCTATTCGGGCCGCTACTGGCAGGTCTCGGCCAAGGGCCACAGCGACTTCCGCTCGCGCTCGCTGTGGGACCGCACCCTCCGGCTCGATCTCGACAAGGCCTGCCTCACGCTGTGCACCGGGCGCGACGAGAGCTTCGAGGACGAGCCCCTGCGCGTCGTCGAGCAGGACGGAATCATCCCCGGCTCGCCCATCGTGTTCCGCTTCGCCGTCGCCGCCTCGGCCGCGACCCTCGATGCCGAGATCGCGCGGATCCGCCAGACGCTCTGGCTCGCGCTCGGCGCGCTCGCGCTCGGGCTCGTCATCCTCGCCGGCCTCCAGGCCGGCTTCGGCCTCCTGCCGCTGCGGCGCATGTCGGCCACCATCGCCGACATCCGCGCCGGCCGCATTGCCCGCGCGCCCGAAGCCGATGTCCCGCCCGAAATCGCTCCCCTCGTCACCGAGCTCAACGCCCTTCTCGACCACAATGCCGCCATCACCGAGTCGGCGCGCATGCACGCCGGCAATCTCGCCCACGCCCTCAAGACCCCGCTCTCGGTCCTCCTCAACGAGGCTGCCGCCGAAAGCCCCGATCTCGCCCAGACCGTCCGCCGCGAGGCGCTCGCCATGCGCCGCCACGTCGACCATCACCTCGCCCGCGCCCGGGCCTCGGCCCGGCGCGCCTCGAGCCAGGCCCGCGCGCCGGTGTGGCCCGTGCTCGAGCGCCTCCAGCGCGCCGTCTCCCGGATCTACGCCGCGCGCGCCGTCACCATCGACCTCGCCGGCACCCGCGAGGCGGTCTTTCGCGGCGAAGCCCAGGATCTCGAGGAAATGGCCGGCAACCTCATCGACAATGCCGCCAAATATGGCGGCGGCCGGGTGTTCGTCACCGTCGAGGTGCAGGCCGGCCGGCTCGCGATCCTGGTCGAGGACGATGGCCCCGGAATCCCCGCCGGCCTCGAGAAGCGGCTGTTCGAGCGGGGCCTGCGGCTCGACACCGAAAAGCCCGGCACCGGCCTCGGCCTCGCCATCGTCCGCGACATTGCCGAAATCTACGGCGGAAGCGTCAGCCTCGGCCACAGCGAGGATCTCGGGGGCCTCATGGCAACCCTCGAGCTCCCCGCCGCCGACCCGGCCTGAACCCGCCGCCACCGACAGGCGGGCCAGCCTCCCTTGCCACCCGCCCTTGCCACCCGACCTTGCCACCCGACCTTGCCACCCGACCTTGCTTGACAGGCGCCAGCA
>CALLWN010000301.1 GCA_938016505.1 uncultured Sphingomonadaceae bacterium | reverse complement strand
TAGCGCTCGACGAGCCGCCGGCACTTGGCCTCCCCGCCGGCGATCCCGATGGTCGTGCAGCCCTTCAGCCGCCCGAGCTGGCCGACAAGGCTGCCGACCGCGCCGGCCGCAGCCGAGACCAGCAGCACCTGCCCCGGCTGTGGCGCCAGAATCCGCTCGACCCCGAACCAGGCGGTCATGCCGACCGCGCCCAGCACCGAGAGGAAATGGGTGGGGGAGGGCACCAGTGCCGGGTCGACCGGGCTGGTGAAGCCATCGCCGCGCGCCACCGAATGGCTCTCGATCGCGTTCAGCCCCACCACCCACTGGCCCACGGCAAAGGCCGGGTTGCGGCTTTCGACCACCTCGCCCACGGTCGAGGCCCTGACCGCCTCGCCCAGCGGCACCGGCGGCATGTAGGAGGGCGCATCATCGAGCCAGCCGCGCATCGCAGGGTCCAATGAGGCGAACCGGTTGGCAACCAGGAACTCGCCCTCGCCAAGCGCGGGCACCTCCTCTTCCACCAGCGCGAAATCCGCTTCGACCGGCGTGCCCTGCGGCCGCCGCACCAGCGTGAACCGCCGTCGTTTCATCGTGCCTCTCCTGCAATCACCGTCACCCCTGTCACCATCCGCCCGCGCGGCCCGGCAAGATAGGCCGCCGCTGCCGCCAGCGCCGCAAGCCCTGCTGCGCCCTGGCCGCCGCGGGCAAGGGTCACGCGCACCGGCGCTGCAAGCCCGCCCGCCTCGACTGCGGCGATCCGGCAGAAATGGTCGAGCGCACCGGCCGCGGCTGCCGCCGCCGGCCCGCGGCCATGGCCGGCGAGGTTCACGATCGCCCCGCCGGTCCCGAGGTTGCGAAACGCCCGCAGCGCTGCCCGCGTGCCGAGGACGACCCGCTCGACCTCCGCCTCCCAGACCGCGCGGAATCGCTCGCCCGAGGTCGCCTTGAAGGCCGTGTCCACGGGGCCTTCCCCGGCGTTCACCACCGCGACGAGCCGCGCGCCGACCCGGCCGAGCGCTGCCTCCATCGCCGCCTCGTCGCGGGCGTCGGCGGCAACCCTCATCACCTCGAACCCCTCCGCCTCGAGCCGCGCGGCGACAGCCGCGCCCACGGCAGTCTGAGCCCCCGTCACCACCGCCATGCCGAGGGCCGCCACCCCGCTCATATCCGGTTGCTCAGCATCCAGCCGCCATCGACTGCGAGCGTCGCCGGCATGAGCCCCGCCGCCTCGGGCGCGCACAGGAAGGCGATCGCCTCGGCGATGTCGGCGGGCCGGCAATAGTCCCGCAACGGCAGCGCGGCGAAGTTCTTCGGGTCGGCCCAGTAGGCCCCGTCATAGAGCGCCTCGGTCATCGGCGTGCGCGTGCCCCCCGGGCAGACGCAGTGCAGCCGGATGCGCGTCCCCGCCGCGGCAAGCTCCCGGGCCAGCGCGCCCGTCATTGCAATGAGCGCCGCCTTCGCCGTGCCATAGGCAGTGGTCTGCATGATGGGCTTGAGGCCGGCGACGCTTGCCACCGTGACGATCGTGCCCGCAGCCGGCGCACCCTGCCGCTCCATCTGCGCTGCTGCCGCCTTCATGCCGAGGAACGCGCCCTCGACATGCACCCGCGCCTGTGCGCGGAAACTCTCGAGCGAAAGCTCCACGACCCGGCCCGCAGCAGCCGTGCCGGCGCAGCAGACCAGGATATCGAGCCGGCCGAACCGGGCGACGCAGGCGGTCACCGCTTCATCCCAGGCCCCGGCGTCGGTCACGTCGTGGCCGAACAGGCCATTGCCGGCGCGGATGTCGGTGGCAAGGACGCGGGCGCCGCGGGCCGCGAGCAGCGCGGCAGTCGCAGCCCCGATCCCCGAGGCCGCTCCCGTCACCAGCGCGACCTGGCCGCCGAGCGCGAGCCCCGCCGTCACGCCAGCCGCACCCGGATCCGGCCGCCGGCCTCCTCGATTGCGTAGGTCGCAACCGGGGCCGATGCGGGGGGGCCGAGCGCCTTCCCCGTCTCGAGGCAGAAGCGGGCGCCATGGTGCGGGCAGACGATCGAGCGCCCGCGCAGCCGCGCGCCCTCGAACGACAGCAGCGCATGGCTGCACGTGCCGGCGAGCGCGAACAGCCGCCCGTCGGCGTCTCGGGCGATGAGCACTGGCGTGCCGCCTGCGTCGCGCACGGCGCAGCGACCGGGCGCGACATCGGCCGGTCCCGCGTCGATGAACGGCGGCTTGTCCACCCAATAGCCTCCCTTTGCCCGAACCAGCGTGCACCCCTCTTGCATTTGGGAGCACCGTGCGTCACTCGTATCGGGAGGGAGAAGTGGCATCGCGGGCCCGGGGGAGCCATCCCCCCTTTGCGCTAGGGCTTTTCGCGCGCCGGAAAACGGTCGAGGGAGACGCTGAGGGAAAGCGAGGGAGAGCCATGGGCCTGAGGGAGGAGATCGCGGCGGTCACGGTGCGCCAGCTCGGCGACATCCGCTCGGCTGCCGAAGCGCTGCGTGACATCGCCTGGGCACGGGCGAGGCTCCGGGTCGGGGTTGCCGACAACATCGCCTCCAAGCAGCCGCTGACGGACGAGGATGGCGCCATTCTCGCGGCGGAAGTGTTCGGCTGGAACGCCCCCCACGAGCGCTGGTGGGCGGATTCCCGGCTCGCGCTTTCCTCGCCGCTGCCGCGCGCCTGCCGCTACGAGAGCGAGACCTTCTGGGTGAATGCCGAAGGCTTCCGCACCCGCCAGCCCAACCGCTACCTCGATGCGATCGACCTTTCCAACTTCGAGAAGCGCGCGCTGTGCAAGTCGGCGATCGTGGTCCCCATCCACCTCCCGTTCGGCCAGATCGGCGCAGTCTCCTTCAACGCCGCCGACCCCGACCGCACCGATCTCTCCGCCGAATTCGACGAACACTCAGACGAGCTTGCACTGCTCTCGCACCGGTTCGTCGCCGGCTGCGTCAAGGCCCACCGCACCCGCCAGTGGCTGCCTGCCGACTGCCAGCTCACCAAGCGCGAGGTCGAGTGCCTGCGCTGGGCCTCGATCGGCAAGACCGACAAGGAGATCAGCCTCATCCTCGGCCGGTCCCACGCCACGGTGCGGTTCCACATCCAGAACGCCGGCGAGAAGCTCGACGCCGTCAACCGCTCGCAGACCATCTTCAAGGCCAGCCAGCTCGGCTATCTCGGCAGCGCCGCCTGAGCGACCCGGGGGCCGGTGCCCGTGACCGGCAGGTCACGGGCGGCGCCGGGCCTAGTCGGCGATCTTCAGCACCTGCTTGCCGCGGTTCTCGCCGGTAAACAGGCGCATGAGGGTGCGCGGTGTGTTCTCGAAGCCCTGCTGCTCGTCGATCCTGAAGGCGAGCTTCCCCTCGTTCACCAGGGCTGCGAGCCGCTTCCTGATCGCCGGGAACTCGCTTGCCCAGTCGAGCACGATGAAGCCGCGCATGGTCGCCCGGCGGAACACCAGGTTGAAATAATTCTCCGGGCCGGCCGGCATGGTCCCGGTTTCGTAGCGCGAGATGCCGCCGCAGATGACGACCCGCGCACCGGTTGCGATCTGGCCCAGCATGTCGTTGAGGATCCGCCCGCCCACATTGTCGAAGATGACATCGATGCCCGCCGGGCACAGCTCGCGCAGCCGCACCCGCACATCTTCGGCCTTGTAGTCGATCGCAGCGTCATAGCCGGCCTCCTCGACCAGCCAGCGGCATTTCTCCGCCCCGCCGGCGATCCCGACCGCCCGGGCGCCCGCGACCTTTGCCAGCTGCCCGACTGTCGAGCCGGTCGCCCCGGCCGCGCCCGAGACGACGACGGTGTCGCCCGGCTTCGGCTCGCCAAGCTTGAAGAGGCCGCACCAGGCAGTGAGCCCGGTGGTGCCCAGCACCGAGAGCATCGCGGTGGGCGGCAGGTCGGGCTGCACCGCCTCGAAGCCGGCACCGTCGGTCAGCAGCCACTCGGTCCAGCCGGTCTGGCCGGCATAGAGACCGCCCGCCTTCAGGCGCGGCGTGTTCGATTTCACGATCCGCACGATGCCCGAGCCACGCATCACGTCGCCGATCTTCATCGGCGCCACATAGTCCGCGACATTCTCGGCCCAGCCCTTCTGCGCCGGGTCGAAGCCCAGCCACAGCACCTGGGCAAGCGCCTCGCCCGGGCCGGGTTCGTCGGCGATCTCGGTCTCGACGAGGGTGAAATCGCTGTCCTTCAATGGCCGGCCACGGGGGTGGTCGGCAAGCAGCCACTGGCGGGTCTTCATGGGGTTCTGTCTCCTCCGCTCCCGTCCCTGCCTTCGGTGGACCGCCGATGCCAGCCATGAGGTTCGACAGGTGCGGGGCAGCGCGGCCTAGAGCCGCGCCAGCACCTCGGCATGGACCCGCCGGTCGCCGGCGGCGACAACCGCCCCGCTGCTTCCCAGCCGGAGCGGCTCGCCACGCCAGTCGGTCATCACGCCGCCCGCGCCCAGCACCACGGGCACCAGCGCTGCCCAGTCATGGAGCTTCAGCCCCTCTTCCACGACGAGATCGAGGTGCCCGGCCGCCAGCAGCCCGTAATTGTGGCAATCGCCACCGAGCAGCGTATCGCGCGCCGCGCGCGCCACCCGCTGGAACCCGGCATGGCCTGCCGCGCTGAACGCCATCGGGTGGGTGGTCGCAAGAAGCGCTGCACCGAGCGTCGGGCAGGGCCGCACCTTGACCGGCACCCCGTTGAGCCGCGTGCCCGGCCATTCACCCAGCTGGCCAACCCAGCGCTCGCCGGCGATCGGCTGGTCGATGACGCCGAGCACCGGGAAGCCCCGCTCGACAAGCCCGATCAGCGTGCCGAAGGTCGCCCGCCCGGCGATGAAGGCCCGCGTGCCGTCGATCGGGTCGAGCACCCACAGCCGCCGCGCCTCGGGCCGGACAATTCCATATTCTTCGCCGACGATGCC
>CALLWN010000300.1 GCA_938016505.1 uncultured Sphingomonadaceae bacterium | reverse complement strand
CCTTCGCTGCCATCTTCGCCCGCGCCGGGCGCATCGGCCTCACCCTGCGCCGGCTTCCCGGCGAGGCCGCGCGCCTCGCGAAGCTCGATGCGCTCGCCCGCCGGCTCGGGCTTGCCACCATCGCGCTCGCCGACACGCTCTACCATGTGCCGTCGCGGCAGATGCTCGCCGATGTGCTGGCCTGCATCCGCCTCGGGTGCACCATCGACGATCTCGGCGCGCGGCGCACCCACCATGCAGACCGCCACCTGCTGGCACCCGCCGAATTCGCCCGGCGCTTCGCCCACTATCCGGACGCCCTCGCCGAGGTGGAACGGCTCACCGGGCAGCTCGGCTTCTCGCTCACCGACCTGCGCTACCAGTATCCGGAAGAGCGCCCCGACCCGTCGCTCACCCCGCAGCAGACGCTCGAGGCCCTCACCCGGGACGGCGCAGCCGCCCGCTACCCCCATGGGGTGCCCGAGGCGGTTGCCGCCCAGCTCGCCCACGAGCTCGCCCTCATCGACCAGATGGGCTACGCGCCCTACTTCCTCACCGTCCACGCGATCGTCCGCTTCGCCCGCGGGCGGGGTATTCTCTGCCAGGGGCGGGGGAGCGCTGCCAATTCGGCGGTCTGCTACGTGCTCGGCATCACCGCGATCGACCCGGTCCGCTCCGAGCTCCTCTTCGAGCGCTTCATCTCGACCGCGCGCAACGAACCGCCCGACATCGACGTCGATTTCGAGCATGAACGCCGCGAGGAGGTGATCCAGTGGATCTACGACCACTACGGCCGCGACCGGGCCGCGCTCACGGCCGTCGTCTCCCGCTTCCGCTCGCGCGGGGCGGTGCGCGAGGTCGGCAAGGCGCTCGGGCTGCCCGAAGACGTGACGGCAGCGCTCGCCGGCCAGGTCTGGGGCTGGTCGTCGGAAGGCGTGGCGGAGCACCATGCCGCCGATCTCGGCCTCAACCTCGACGACCGGCGGCTCCAGCTCACCCTCAGCCTCGCCCGTGAACTGATCGGCACGCCGCGCCACCTCTCCCAGCACCCTGGCGGCTTCGTGCTGACCGAGGCGCCGCTCCACCGGCTGGTGCCGATTGAGCCTGCCGCGATGGACGGGCGGCAGGTGATCGAATGGGAGAAGGACGATATCGAGGCGCTCGGCTTCATGAAGGTCGATGTGCTGGGGCTTGGCATGCTGGGCTGCATGCGCCGCGCCTTCGCGCTGCTTGCCGCCCACAAGGGCGTCGCGCTCGACCTCGCCACCATCCCGGCCGAGGACCCGGAAACCTACGCCATGATCCGCCGCGCCGACACGCTCGGCGTGTTCCAGATCGAGAGCCGGGCGCAGATGGCGATGCTGCCCCGCCTCAGGCCCACCACCTTCTACGATCTCGTGATCGAGGTCGCGATCGTCCGCCCAGGCCCCATCCAGGGCGACATGGTCCACCCCTATCTGCGCCGCCGCGAGGGGAAGGAGCCGGTCAGCTTCCCTTCGCCCGCGCTCGAGCGGGTGCTGGGCAAGACGCTCGGCGTGCCGCTGTTCCAGGAGCAGGCGATGAAGGTGGCGATCGTGTGCGCCGGCTTCACCCCGTCCGAGGCCGATGCGCTGCGCCGGTCGATGGCGACCTTCAAGTTCACTGGCGGCGTCTCCCACTTCCGCGACAAGCTGGTCGCCGGGATGGTCGAGCGCGGCTATGATTCCGGGTTCGCCGAGAAGACCTTCCGCCAGATCGAGGGCTTCGGCTCCTACGGCTTCCCGGAAAGCCACGCCGCCTCCTTTGCCCTCATCGCCTATGCCTCCTCCTGGATGAAGTGCCACCACCCCGAGCTGTTCGCCTGCGCGCTTCTGAATTCCCAGCCGATGGGCTTCTACGCGCCTGCCCAGATCGTCCGCGACGCCCGCGAGCACGGGGTGGAGGTCCGGCCGGTCTGCGTGCGCGAAAGCGCCTGGGACTGCACGCTCGAGCCCGGGCCCGATGGCCGGCTCGCACTCCGGCTCGGCATGCGGATGGTGAAGGGCCTCGCCGAAACCGATGCCGGGAAGATCATCGCCGCGCGCGAGGGCGTGTCAGACCTCGCCCTGCTCCACCGCCGCAGCGGGGCTTCGCGCGCCGCCTTCGAGCGCCTCGCCGAGGCCGATGCCTTCACCGCCTTCGGCCTGTCCCGCCGGCAGGCGCTGTGGGCGGTCAAGGGGCTTGGCGAGACGCCGCTGCCGCTCTTTGCTGCAACCGATGTTGCGCAGCATGGACCCGAGGTCGACGTGCGGCTGAAGCCCATGCGCGAAGGCGCGGAAGTGGTGGAGGACTATCGCGCCACCGCGCTCACGCTGCGCGCCCATCCGCTGGCCTTCCTGCGCGCCGAGCTTCTCCGCACCCGCCACCGCCCGCTCGCCGAGCTCGCCGGCACCCGCGATGGCCGGGCGTTCCGCGGCGCCGGCATCATCCTCGTCCGCCAGAAGCCGGGTTCGGCCAGGGGGGTCATGTTCATCACGCTCGAAGACGAGACCGGCCAGGCCAATCTGGTCATCTGGCCGCAGCTGTTCGAGGCCGAGCGTCGGCTCATCCTCTCGGCCTCGATGCTCGGCGTCGATGGCGTGGTGCAGCGCGAGGGCGAGGTCATCCACCTCGTCGCCCGCCGCCTCACCGATCTCTCGCCGCTGCTGGCAACCGTTGGCGAGCGCAACTGGCGGGTGCC
>CALLWN010000299.1 GCA_938016505.1 uncultured Sphingomonadaceae bacterium | reverse complement strand
GGCGATGACGGCGCGGGCGACCTGGGCGATGATGGTGGCGCCGCCGGCAGCCCCGAGCGCGGCTTCGAGCCGGCCGTCGGGGCCGAAGATGAGGGTTGGGGTCATCGACGAGCGCGGGCGCTTGCCCGGCTCGACCCGGTTGATCGCGTCGCGGCCGTCGCGGGTCGGCACGAAATCGAAGTCGGTCAGCTCGTTGTTGAGGAAGAAGCCGCCCACCATCAGGCCCGAGCCGAACGGGGCCTCGATGGTGGAGGTGACGTTCGCCACCCGCCCGCTGGCGTCGGCGACGACGAGGTGGCTGGTGGCCGGCACGTCGGCGAGCTTGCGCATGGCGCGCGGGGCCTCGCCCTCGGGCGTGCCGGCTGTCACTGTCGGCATGGCGCGGTCGATGCGGATGAGCGCGGACCGGCGGGCGAGATAGGCGGGGTTGAGGAGGCCGGCGACCGGGACGGCGGCGAAATCCGCGTCGCCGCCCCAGGCCTCGCGGTCGGCCATGGCGAGCCGCATCGATTCGGCGATGAGATGCCAGGCGAGCGGATTGTCGGGGCCGAGCTTCGCCATGTCGAAGCGTTCGAGCTGGCCCAGGATCTGGAGCAGGGCGACTCCGCCGGCCGAGGGCGGACCCATGGTGCAGATGCGCCGGCCCCGGTACTGGCCGCACAGCGGCGCGCGCTCGGTGACGGCATAGGCGGCAAGGTCGGCCGGCGTGAGCGCGGCGGGGTTCGCAAAGGCGGTGGCAACCGCAGTGCTGATCGCCTCGGCGAGCGGGCCGGTGTAGAAGGCGTCGGGCCCGTCGCGGGCGACGGTCTCGAGCGTTGCGGCAAGTTCGGGCTGGCGAAGGCGGTGCCCGGCCGGCCAGACATGGCCGTCTGGCCCGAGGAAGACCGCAGCGGCCGCGGGCGAGGCGCGGAGCAGGTCCTCGCGGAACCCGGCGAAGCGGACGAAGCGCTCGGAGAGGATGATGCCGTCGCGGGCCATGGCGATCGATGGCTCGAACAGCGTTGCCCATGGGAGCGCGCCCCAGCGGCGGTGCATCTCGGCGGCGAGGCGGATGAGGCCTGGCACGCCCACCGACTTGCCGCCGGGCACGGCCTCGCGGAAGCTCATGGGCGTGCCATCCGGCTTCAGGAACCGGTCGGGCGTGGCGGCTGCCGGCGCGCGCTCGCGGCCGTCGAGTGTTGTGAGCTCGCCGGTTGCCGGATCGTGCCAGATGAGGAAGGCGCCGCCGCCGATCCCGCTCGACTGGCCCTCGACGACGGTCAGCGCGAGCATGGTGGCGATGGCGGCGTCGGCGGCGGTGCCGCCACGCGCCAGCATCAGCGCGCCGGCCTCGGCGGCACGCGGGTCGGCGGCAGAGACCATGCCCGTTCCGGTCGCGGCAGCGACGGGCCGGACGGTCTGGCCCCATTGCGGCTCGTAGGTCGCAATGCCGGCTGTCGTTTCGGCCGGGGGGGCGGCTGGTGCTGCCGGTGGCGGCAGGGCGGCGCAGCTCGCCATGACGAGTGCGGCCAGCGCTAGGAAGGGCATGTGACGCATCGATTGCATGGCATAGAGGCGGCGGCGACGCCGCTCAACCTCGGCTGACATCCAGCCCCACGGCGTCGGCGACGGTTGCGAGCCCGTCGCGGGCGAGCAGGGCGGCGAGCCCGGCGTTGAGGCGGGCGGGAAGACCGATGCCCTCGTAGACGAGGGCGGTGTAGAGCTGGACCGCGCTCGCCCCGGCGCGGAGCTTGGCATAGGCCTGCCCGGGCGTCGCGACGCCGCCGACGCCGACCAGCGGCAGCCGGCCGCCGAGACGGCGGGCGAAGCCGCGCAGCACTTCGGTCGAGGGGGCGAACAGCGGCGCGCCGGAGAGGCCGCCGGCCTCGCCGCGGTGGCGCGAGCGGAGCGTGTCGGGGCGGGCGAGGGTCGTGTTCGAGACGACGAGGGCTGCGACCGGCCGGTCGAGCACGGCGGTGGCGATCGCGTCCATCTGCGCGTCGTCGAGATCGGGCGCGACCTTCAGGAACAGCGGCGGGCCGGCGCTGCCGCGGGCCTCGGCGGTGGCGGCGAGAAGTTCGGGCAGGGCCTCGCCCTGGAGGCCGCGCAGGCCGGGGGTGTTGGGCGAGGAGATGTTGAGGGTGATCCATGCGGCCCGGTCGCGGACGCGGGCGACGGCTGCGGCATAGTCGGCGATCCGGTCCGGGCTGTTCCTGTTGGCACCGACATTGACCCCGAGGCGTGGGTGCTGCGCGAGGCGGGGCAGGGCGGCGGCAATGCCGCCATTGTTGAAGCCGAGGCGGTTGATGACGGCGCGGTCGGCGGCAAGGCGAAAGACCCTTGGGCGCGGGTTGCCGGCCTGGGGGCGCGGGGTGAGCGTTCCCACCTCGACGAAGCCGAAGCCGGCGCGGAGCATCTGCCGCCAGACCCTGGCGTCCTTGTCGAAGCCGGCAGCGAGCCCGATGGGCGAGGGGAAGGAGAGGCCTGCGAACCGGGTCTCGAGGCAGGCGGGCGGCGGTGGTGCTGCGGGTGCGCCCAGCCGTTCGAGGCCGGCGATGGCAAGGGCGTGGGCCTGTTCAGGATCGAGCCAGCGCAGCAGGCGGGAGGCGAGGTGGCGCATGGTGCCCCCGATGGCGGCTTCGTCGATTTTCTACAATCGGGCCGGGCAGCACGGGGCTATCCCGCTCCTGCGACCCAGGGGTTGGCAGCACGGCTGCCGCCCTCACTTCCAGGCTCCGGAGCGGCAATGCCCTCCGGGGCCCTTTTTTGGTGCGGTTGCGTTGACCTTTCCCGGCGCCCGGCCCATGCTAGCCGGCAAACGAGGGTCGCCACATGGTCGATCGACGCCAAGGGGCTGTTCCTGCCTGGTGCGGGGGAGCAGCGGTGAACGGGCTGGCCGGGCGATGAGTGGGCCCGCCATCGCCCTGCGCTACCATCTGCCTGCGCCAGCGCTGCGCGACTTTCTTTCCTGCTATTATGTGTTCGAGGTGGGTGCAGCGCAGGTGCACGACGTGTTGCGCGCCGAGGTGGCGCAGGCGCGCTTCCTGCTGCGCGGCCACGGCTATATCGCCTATGGCGACAACCCGTTCCAGCCGATGCCGATGGCAAGCCTCGCCGGGCCTTCGGGTGCTGCGATCAAGATGCATGCATTCGGCCCGTTCCGGCTGATCGGGGTCGGTCTTCTGCCGGCGGGCTGGGCTGCCCTCGTCGGCGAGGAGGCAAGCCGCCATGCCGACCGCCTCGACGACCTTGCCGGGCTTGCCCCCGCGCTTGTCAGTTCGGCCCTGATGCGGATGCACGAGGCCCGCGATGACCGCGGGCTGGTGGAGGCGGCCGATGCGCTGTTCCTTGCGCTCGCCGCGGGCGCCCGGCCGCCGCCGCTGTGGCTGACGCGGACGACCGACGCCTGGCTGGTCGACACGCCGGCGCCCGACGTCAATGTGCTCGTCGAGACGCTCGGCATGTCGGGCCGGCAGGTCGAGCGGCTGGTTGCCCGGGTTTATGGCGCAAGCCCAAAATATCTTGCCCGCAAGTATCGGGCGCTCCAGGCGGCCGTGCGGCTCGGGCTTCATCCCGAGCAGGGCTGGCAGGGCGCAGCCGGCACGGCCTATTACGACCAGTCCCACTTCATCCGCGAGTTCCGCCATTTCATCGGCATGACGCCGGGCCAGTTCGTGGCCAGGGACGCGCCGTGGATCACCCGGCTCACCATCGCCAAGCGGACCGGCGCTGCCGCCATGCCGAAGCTCACGCGCGCCAGCTGAGCCCCGCTCAGGCGCCGGCCTTGACGGCCTGTTCCCAGGCACGCTCGGCGAGCGGCTCGACCGTTGTCGCCATGGCCTTGGCATGGGGGTTGGCGGCGGTGCCGCGGGCGACCCGGCCACGGATGCCGTGGACGATGGCGGCCAGGCGGAACATGTTGTAGGCGATGCAGAAATCCATGATCGCCGCGACCTCGGCCGGGTCCCGGCCGGTGCCGGCGCAATAGCGCGCCACATATTCGGACTCGGTCGGGATATCGAGCGCGGCGAGATCGGCCTCGGCGAGGCCGACCGTGCCGGTGGGCGGCATTCGGTACATCATGAGATGGTAGGAGAAGTCGGCGAGCGGGTGGCCGAGTGTCGAAAGCTCCCAGTCGAGCACCGCAAGGACGCGCGGGGCGGAGGCATCGAAGATCATGTTGTCGCAGCGGTAGTCGCCGTGGACGATCGCGGTCTCGTCGCCCTCGGGGATGTTCCTCGGCAGCCACTCGACCAGCCGGTCCATCGCCTCGACCCGGCCGGCATCGGGGATGTCGTCGGTGTAGCTTTTCGACCAGCGGCCGATCTGGCGGGCGAAATAGTTGCCCGGCCGGCCGAAGTCGGCGAGGCCGACGGCCCCGGGGTCGATCATGTGGAGCCTTGCCAGCGTGTCGCACATGGCATCGAAATGGGCCCGGCGCTGCGCGCGCGGGACGTCGGGGAAGGTGCCGTCCCAGACGATCCGGCCCTCGACGCACTCCATCACGTAGAACCAGGTGCCGATGACGCTCTCGTCGGTGCACAGGCCGAAGGGCCGGGCGACCGGAAAGCCGGTCGGGTGGAGCGCCGAGATGACGCGATATTCGCGGTCGACCGCGTGGGCCGACTTGACGAGCTGGCCCGGCGGCTTGCGGCGGAGCACATAGGCCCGGCCGGGCGTGATGAGCTTGTAGGTGGGGTTGGACTGGCCGCCCTTGAACTGGCGGACCTCGAGCGGACCCTCGAACCCGTCGACGTTGGCGCGCATCCATTCGCGGAGCGCGCCCTCGTCGAAGCGATGGGCCTCGCGCACCTCGTCGGTGCCTTCAAACTGCCGCTGGCGGCTTGCCATGTCGGTCATGCCAGTCCCTCCCCTGCCTCCCTTGCCAGCTCCCGCCAGCCGATATCGCGGCGAAAGACGGCGTCGGCAAAGCTGATCTTCCCGATAGCCGCGTAGGCGGCGTCGGCCGCGGCCCGGAGCGTCGGGGCGTGGGCGCCCACCGTCAGCACCCGCCCGCCGGCAGCGACCAGCCGGCCGTCCTCGAACCGGGTGCCGGCCTGGAACACGGTCGCCCCGCAGCTGTCGAGCCCGCCGATTTCGCCGCCTGCCACTGGCGTGCCCGGGTAGCCGCGTGCTGCCACCACGACTCCGAGCGCGTGGCCGGGCTTCCAGCGGACCTCGCACCCGGCGAGCCTGCCGGTGGCGGTTGCCTCGACGAGATCGAGCAGGTCGCTTTCCAGGAGCAGCATCAGCACCTGGCATTCCGGGTCGCCGAAGCGGACATTGTATTCGATGAGCTTCGGCCCCTCGCGGGTGAGCATGAGGCCGGCGAAGAGGATGCCGGAGAAGGGCGTGCCGCGCGCAGCCATCGTCTCGAGCGTCGGGCGGATGATGCGGGCCATGGTCTCGGCCTCGAGCGCCGGGGTGAAGACGCTGGCGGGCGCACAGGCGCCCATGCCGCCGGTGTTGGGGCCGGTATCCCCCTCGCCCAGGCGCTTGTGATCCTGCGCGGCGAGCAGCGGGAGAGCCTGGGTGCCAGGGCAGGCCACGAAGACGCTGACCTCCTCGCCCTCGAGACATTCCTCGATGACGACTTCGGCCCCGGGCGTGGCGAACAGGGCGTGGAGCGCGGCCTCGGCCTCGGCAAGCGTTGCCGCGACGGTCACGCCCTTGCCGGCGGCGAGCCCGTCGGCCTTGACGACGAGGGGCGCGCCGGCGCTGCGCACATGGGCGAGCGCCGGGGCGAGTGCTGCGAAGCGGGCCCAGCGCGCCGTCGGGATGCCGGCCTCGTCGCACAGCGCCTTGGTGAAGCCCTTGGAGGTCTCGAGCCGGGCGGCAGCCGCCGAAGGGCCGAACACGGCAATCCCGGCCGCGCCCACGGCGTCTGCGACTCCGGCCGCCAGCGGCGCTTCGGGGCCGACGATGACGAGATCGATTCCGCGCGCGCGGGCGAAGCGGGCCACCGCCTCGCCGTCGAGGATGTCGAGCCCGGGCTCGACCATGCCGAGCCGGGCCATGCCCGGGTTGCCCGGCGCTGCCACCAGCCAGTCGAGCCGGGGCGACTGCGCGAGCTTCCACGCCAGCGCATGCTCGCGGCCGCCAGCGCCGAGGAGGAGAACCCGCAGTCTGGTCATGCGCCACGCGCCTAGGCGAGGCGCGGCCGGGCGGGAAGCCCCGGGGTTGGCGAGGGGTTCCGGTTCGCGCTAGTCCGGGGCATGGCCAGCGCCCCTGCCAATCTGCCCGAGCTCAGCGTCTCCGAGCTTTCGGCCGCGCTCAGGCGCACGGTGGAGACGGCGTTCGGCCTCGTGCGCGTGCGTGGCGAGATCTCGGGCTTCAAGCGCCACGGCTCGGGCCACCTCTATTTCGCGCTGAAGGACGCCGACGCAGTGATCGACGCGGTGATGTGGCGCGGCGTTGCCAATGGCCTGAGGTTCCGCCCGGAGGACGGGCTCGACGTGGTGGCGACGGGGCGGCTCACCATCTACCAGGGGCGGTCGAAATACCAGATCGACGTCGAGCGGATGGAGCCGGCCGGGGTCGGTGCGCTGCTGGCCCAGGTGGAGGAGCGGAAGCGCCGGCTCGAAGCCGAGGGGCTGTTCGCCGCCAGCCGCAAGCGGCCGCTGCCCTTCCTGCCGCGGCGGATCGGGATCGTCACGTCGCCCACGGGTGCTGTCATCCGCGACATCCTGCATCGGCTTGCCGACCGCTTCCCCTGCGAGGTGCTGCTGTGGCCGGTGCCAGTGCAGGGCGAGGGCGCCGAGGCGCGGATCGCAGCGGCCATCCGCGGCTTCGGGCGGATGCCCGAGGGCGAGCGGCCCGACCTTCTCATCGTCGCGCGCGGCGGCGGCTCGATCGAGGACCTGATGGCCTTCAACGCCGAGGATGTGGTGCGCGCGGCAGCCGAGTCGCCGATCCCGCTCATTTCGGCCGTCGGCCACGAGACCGACACGACCCTCATCGACTTCGCCGCTGACCGGCGCGCGCCGACCCCGACTGCGGCAGCGGAACTGGCGGTGCCGGTCCGGGCCGACCTTGTGGAGCGGGTTGCCGAGCTCGGCGCCCAGCTGCTGCGGGCCACCGGCCGGCGCCGTGGCCTGCTTGCCGAGCGGGTCGCGGGGCTTGCAGCGCGGCTTCCGCGGCCGGCGGCCCTTGTCGAGACCCGGCGGCAGCGCCTCGACGACGCTGCCGAACGGCTGCCGCGCGCGGTGCTGGCGCGGGCCGCGCGCGAGCGGGTGCGGCTCGAGCGGGCCGGGTCGGCCCTTCCCCGCGCGCTCGGGCTTGCTGCAGCGCGGGCCCGGACGGCGCATGCCTCGGTTGCAGCGCGGCTTCGCCCCGAGCTTTTGGTGGCGCTGGTGGCGCGCGGCCGCAAGGCGGTCGAAGCGGCGGCGCGACTCGCAGCCTCGCTGTCGCCGGATGCAACGCTCTCCCGTGGCTATGCGCTGGTGCTGGCACCTGATGGCCGGCTGCTCGGCGATGCGGCGGCTGTCAGGGCCGAGCGCGATGTGCGGCTGCGCTTGCGCGATGGCGAGGTTGCAGCGAAGGTGGCGGGCAGTGGCTCCCGTGGCGGGCCGGCCGGGGGCGGCGCGGCGCAGGGGCTGCTTTTGTGAGGGCAGGGGCTGCTGCTGTGAGGAACGGGCGATGCTGAAACTCTCTGCGGGGCGCCGGGCGAAGCTGCGCTATCTGCCCGGCTCTTTCCAGGTGGTGGAGCAGGGCGACCATGTGCTGTGCGCGGTGACCGGCGCGCCCATTCCGCTGGCGGCGCTGCGCTACTGGAGCCACGAGCTGCAGGAGGCCTATCGCGACGCCGAGGCAGCCAACCGGCGCTATCGCGAGGCGCAGGCCGCCGGCCTGCTGTGAGGCGACGCGGCTGGCAGGCGCGGGCTGTGGCGGCCGGGCTCGCACTCGGGCTGGTCACGCCGCTTGCCGCCCAGTCTGCGCTCAGGGTCGAGGGGCCGTTCACGCCGGGCGGGCTCGTGACGGTTGCGCTGCCGCCCGGCGCACGCGACCTGATGGTGAATGGTGCGCCGGTGCCGGAGGCTGCGCCCGGGGTCTATCTCGTCGGCTTCGGGCGTGACGAGACCGGCACCGTGAGGCTTTCGGCGCGGGGCAGCGACGGCACGCTCATTGCGACCGAAATTCCGCTTGCGCCCCGCAGCTTCGCGGTCCAGCGGCTGCCCGCGCTCGGCACCACCGACACGCCGGCGCCGGAATGGGTGAAGCGGCGCGAGACGGAGATCGCGAAGACGCTTGCCGCCAAGCGCGAGGCGGCGAGCCGCATGACGGACGCGAGCGGGTGGCGCGAGCCGTTCCGCCAGCCGGTCAATGGGCGGATCACGGGTGTCTACGGTTCGCAGCGCATCTACGGCGGCCTGGCGCGGAACCCGCACTGGGGGCTCGACATTGCCGCGCCGACCGGAACGCCGGTGCGCGCGCCCGCTTCGGGCATCGTCCGGCTGGCCGACGGGCCCTTCCTCATCGAGGGCAACCTCGTGCTGCTCGACCATGGGGCGGGCCTTGTCTCGGTCTATATTCACCTGAACGAGATCAGGGTGAAGCCGGGCGAGGCGG
>CALLWN010000298.1 GCA_938016505.1 uncultured Sphingomonadaceae bacterium | reverse complement strand
GGGCGCAGCGGCCGGGGGTGCGGGCGAGATGGCGCAGCGCCCGGCGCGCGGCGTCGCCTGCTGGAGGCTGGGGGGCCGGCGCCGGGACCAGCGGCTCGAGCTCGACCGTGCCGAGCGCCTGGAGCGCGGCAAGCGTCGCCGCCTGCCGGTCGAGCGGGCCGGCGATGAGGCAGCGGCGCATGGCGGCAACCGTCATGGCCGGACGTGGCCTCGCACAGGTATCCGGCGGTGCGCCCGCCGTTTCATGAAGCCGATCCGCGGGCCGTGGCATGGCCCTTGGCGATCCGCGCTGCGATGACGGCGGCCCGCCTGCGGTCTGCAAGCGTGAGCGACACCCGCCGGATCTCGGAGTCGAGTTCGGGGATCAGCACCTTCTCGACGAGGTTGAGCCGCTGCGCTGCGGTCCGCGCGGCAGCATCGAGCCGGGCGAGGTTGGCCCGTGCTGCGGCGATCGCCAGCCGTTCCTCGGCGGCAGCGGCAACCACCCGGTCGGCGTCGGCGACAAACGGCGGATCGGCGAGACCGACAGGCGCGACGCTCGCCTTGAGGCTGCCGGCGGACAGGGTGGCGACGCCGGCAATGCGGGGGCCGGGCGCCGGCCCCCCGGCGAGCGTGACCCGCCCCATGATCCCGCCTTCGAGGCCTGCCAGCATGGCAAGGGCAGCGCCGGCCCCGGCCAGGCGGGCAGCGTGCGCGGACTCCAGCCGGGCCAGTGTGCGGGCCGCCTCGGCGCGGGCGAGGAGCAGCGCCTGGTGCTTGAGGTCGAGGGCGGGTTTGACCCGGGCCAGCGCCGCGCGCCGCTGGCGCGCCGCGTGGACCGCGGCCCGGTTGCTGGCGATCCGGGTCATGCCGCGGCCGGGCGCGCCGCGCCCTGCGGCCAGTAGCTGTCGATGAGGCTCCGCTTGATCACGACTTCCTCGGGCGCGAAGCATTCGGCGAGGGTCTGCCAGCACAGGTCGAGCGCCGGCTCGAGCGCAAGCTCGGCATCGAGCGCCATGAAGCGCTGGCGGAACAGCGCGTCGTAGCGCAGCAGCCGCAGGTCATAGTCCGAGAGTTCGAACGCCATTGCCGCCTTCTGCCGGGCATCCTGCGCGGCCGCGTAGAGACCGATCATGGTGTTCATGAGCTGGCCATGGTCCTCTCTGGTCTCCTTGCCGACGACATGCTGCTTCAGGCGCGAGAGCGACCCGAACGGATCGATCATGCCGCCCGACAGGTAGATCTGGCCCTCGGTGATGTAGCCGGTGTTGTCGGGGCTTGGGTGGGTCACGTCGTTGCCGGGCAGGGTGCAGACCGAGACCAGCGTCACCGAGCCGCCGTCGCGGAAGGCGCAGGCCCGCTCGTAGCGCCGGGCCAGCTCGGAATAGAGGTCGCCCAAATAGCCGCGGTTGGCCGGCACCCGGTCCTGGGCGAGGCCCACTTCGGTCAGGGCGTCGGCGAAGGCGGTCATGTCGGTCAGGAGCACGAGGACCCGGCGCTTCTCCTCGACGGCGAGCTTCTCGGCGACGGCAAGGGCGAGATCGGGCACCAGCAGCCGCTCGACCACGGGGTCGGAGGCCTGGTTGGCGAAGATGATCGAACGCTCCATGACGCCGGCATCCTCGAACGCCCGACGCACCCGGAAGAAATCCTCGAACATGAGCCCGATCCCGCCGAAGATGACGACATCGGCATCGGCCCTGGTCCCGATACGGAGGAGGAGTTCGTCGTGCGGCTCGCCGGCGGCGGCGAAGATCGGGATCTTCTGGCTTTCAACGAGGCTGTTGAACAGGTCGATCATCGGCACGTTGGTGCGCAGGAAGCGCCCGGCGAGCTCGCGCCGCGCCGGGTTGGTCGGCGCACCCTGGAGGCCGATGACCGGCTCGAGATCGAGCGGTGGGCCACCATCGATGAGCCGGCCAAGCCCGTCGAACACGCGGCCGAGCGCGTGCGGCGTGTAGGTGACCTCCGGCGGCCGCATCAGGAAGCTGACCGCAGCAGCCGTGGAGAAGCCGGCGGTGTCGGCGAACAGCTGGAGATGCACCCGGCTGCCGTCGATCCGAACGATCCGGGCCAGTGCCTCGCGGGCAAGCGCGCCGTCCTCGCGCACCAGCGCCAGATCGTGGAGACGCGGGGCTTCGGCGGAGGAGTCTGCCACAGGCCCCTCCACCACCATGAGGTTGCCGACGATGGCATGGACGCGCCGGAACCGGACCAGCCCGACGACGCCCGCGGCCTGGGCCATGCCGGCATCAGCCGCCACGGGGGTCAGCCGACATTGCCCGCCTCGACCAGGACGAAGCGGATCGAGGCGCCGAAGGTGAGCTGCTCTTCCGGGTAGCCCTCGGGCAGGGGGCCATAGTTGGGCACGTCGCGCACCGCGCGCATGATCGCCTCGTCGAGCGGTTCGTGGCCCGTGCCCTCGACCATGCGTGAGGCGAGCAGGCGCCCGCGGCGGTTGATGGTGAGGCGCAGGACCGCGCGCCCCTCCATCTGGTTCCTGAGCGCCGACGCCGGGTAGACCAGCCGCTCGGAGATGAGCGCTGCGGCGCGATTGGCATAGCGCTTCAAGATGGCCGGGTCGACTTCGGGCCTGGGCGGCGGCTCGGGTGCGGGCGGCGGCGGTGGCGGCGGAGCCACTTCGCCGCCGTCGCCGCCGCTGCCGATGCCGCTCGACAGCACGGCACCCGGCGTGACCGGCGGGGGCGGCGCGGTCGGCGTGATCGGGGGGGAGTCGCTCGCCCGTTCGGTCCGTGACGGTTCTGCCACCTTGTCGGGCGGCAGGCTGGAGGGCGGCGCCGCCACCGGTTCGGGCTCGAGCCGCCCGCCCGGGGGCCCGAGCCGCACGTCGATCGCGACTTCCTTCTCGACCGGGTCCAGCGCGGCGCGCGCCCGCTCCCAGGCGGCGTAGCCGGCGGCGAAGACGAGATGCGCCGCCACGGCCGCAGCGAGGGCAGCGCCCCAGCCCCCCGGCGGGATGGTCGGGACGACGACATCGCCGAGCGCGCTCTCGACCGTCCGGCTCATGTGCCCGGCGCCCCGCCGTCGATCGGCCCGGCGCCCCGGGTCAGCAGCACGATATAGCCGGCGCCGGCATCGCGAAGCTCCTCGAGCACGGCGATGACGACATTGGCCTCGGTCCCGGCATCGGCCTTCACCTGGACCAGCGCGCTGGCATCATTGGCGAGGATCAGGCGGACCGCCCGGGCGAGATCCTCGCGCTCGAGGATGCGGCCATTGAGACCGACCAGCCCGTCGGAGCGGATGAGCACGACCGCCTCGCGCTCGTCGCCGAAGATCCGGCTGATCGACGACGGCGGCGTGACGGGAAAGGCATCGGTTGCCCGGAAGGTGCCTGCAAGCATGAAGAAGACAAGCAGGATGAAGACCATGTCGATGAGCGGGGTGAGATCGATCGAGGCCTCGCGCGGCCGATCGGGCAGGAACTTCATGCGCCCGTCTCCTTCCACCGCGAGAAGGAGAGTTGGCGGGCGCCGGCCTTGCGCGCCTCGTCATGGGCGGCAACCGTCTCCTGAAGCGAGATTCCAGGCGCCGGCCGGATCAGGAACACCCGGTTCGGGTCGAGTTTGAGGATCGCCTCCACGGCAGGGCCGAGCGCCGCGCGCGGACGGGGCTGGCCGTCAACCCGGATCGAATCCGCGCCGAGAAGCTCGATCACGACGGCACCTTCGGCGGTCCGCGCGACCTCGCGCTCCTGCGGCGAGTCGACGCCGATCAGGCGGAACCGGGCGAAGTTGGTGGCCAGCATGAAGAACACCAGCAGGATGAAGACCATGTCGATGAGGGGGGTGATGTTGAGCTCGCCCCCCAGCCCGCGCCGGCGCGCGTGCATCCTCATTCGGCCGCCTCGAGCGTTGCTGCCGGGCGCGCTGCCGCCTCGAAGGCCGCACGGCGGCGATAGAGATCGACCGTGAACACGCGCGTGGCGGCATCCTCCATGCGCCGCGCCACGGCATCGACGGTGCGCTGGAACAGGCCGAAGAAGACCGCGGCGGGAATGGCGATGACGAGGCCGATCACCGTTGTCAGCAGCGCCTCCCAGATCCCGCTCGAGAGCATCGCCGGGTCGACCCGGTCGCCGGCCGAGGCCAGCTGCTGGAAGGCCCCGACGAGGCCGGTGACGGTGCCGAGGAGCCCGAGAAGCGGGCTGACGGTCGCGATCAGGCTGAGCTGCGGCAGGCCGCGCTCGAGCGAATCGATCTGGGCCTGGGCGATCCGCTCGACTTCCTCGCGCACCGTCGGGTCATCGGCGGCAGCAGCCCGCCCGGCGGCCGCAGCCTGCATCACTGCGGCAACAGGGCCGCGCTCGGCATTGAGCGCTGCGGTCGCGCCGGCGAAGTCGCCGCCCTGCATCTGCCGGGCGATCGGGTCGACGAAGCGCCACGCCCAGGCCCGCGCCCGCACGAACTGGACCAGCTTGCCGATGATGATGGCGAGCGCGATCACCGAGATGCCGAGCTGCACCGGGACCACGGGCCCGCCAAGCTCGATAAGACGCCCGATCCCGGTCAGGATCCCGCCACCTTCGGGCGCGGCCCGGGCCGCACTTTCAAGCAACAGGAAGGAAACAAGGGCAGAAAGACGCCGCATCACCAGACACCCCCGCACTGCGGCAGACCACCCGCCGCGCACAGGTTATGGTCAACCGATATGACACCCCTGTGACGGTCGCCAGCGCCAGTTCGCGTTGATGCAGACACAAAGGGACTGGCAACCGGGGATGGCGCGGCCCGGCGCGTCTTCCGCTCCCCGGGCCTGCCAGGCTCGCGTGATCAGCAACGCGGCCTGCCGCGCGGGGGTGTGCCCCCGGGATGCTGGAGGGCGGCGATCGCGCCTTGCCGAAGGCCGACGAGATGGCGCGCGGGTCTTCGGCCGCACCG
>CALLWN010000297.1 GCA_938016505.1 uncultured Sphingomonadaceae bacterium | reverse complement strand
TCGAGCCAGTGTTATCCGCAATGATGGTATCGTTCCCGGAGGTGCCGACGATGTTATCCACACCCGCCGTAAGCGTAAACGTCTGCCCCACATTCTGCACCGGCTGATTGCCAATCACCTGAGCCAGCTCGTTGAAATCGGTCGAAGTACCGGTATAGGCCTCGGCCAGCGCAACCTTGTCATCGAATGCCTTCGCCACGGCACCAAAGGTCGGATCGGTGTGCGGCACGCTGTCCAGCGCCTTGATCAGATCGACGATGACCTCGGCGCGGCTCTTGCTGGGATTCGCGGTCATGTAGCTGACGATGATGCCCGCGGTGGCACTCGCCACGGTGCTCGACAGCCCGGGCATCATCTTCGCCACCAGCGCCTCGGCGAACTGCTGGTTATTGAAGAGCTGCGCCCCGAGGAAGGTCGGGTTCAGCCCCGAGAAGGGCAACAGCGCGGCGACCGTGGCCACCTCGCCGTTGGCGGTGAGGTAATTCTGTACATCGGTCTTATAACCACCCGCAGCCATGCCGAACATGGCCACCACGATCTGGTTGGCAGTCAAAGCCATAATCACTTCTCCTTTCGAAAGTGGCCCCTAGGGGGCCGGGTTGACATCCGTGACAAAGAGGAAGGCAGCGAGGAAGGCAGCGGGTCTGCGGTCAGCCAACGGACACCGAGAAGACCGCGACCGGCCTTTGCGCCGGTCGCGCGAACTCGGAGCCGTTTGCGCCGCCGCACACGCGGTTCGGCCAACCCCTTCTCACACTGTCGGATTATACCGAGCGCATCGCCTTGAGATGTGATCCGCGTCACGCGCAGCCCACAACGGGTGTTCAGCGTTGCCGAAAAGGCACAGCGCACCTCGCGCAAGCTGGCACCCGCTCACCCCGTCCGCGAAAAGGTTCGGATTCCGCGGATCGGACTCAGCGGCAATCCGCTCGCCCACTCTAGGTCCAAGCTCACCCCGCCTGCGGCCACACCCGCCAGAGGATGGCGAGGATCGCGGCGAACTGGGTGAGCCAAAACACGAAGGTCCACTGCAAGAGATTGGCGCGCGTGCGCGCGAGCTCGACCTTGAGCTCGCCGCGCACCTGCTCGATCTTGAGCTTGAGCTCAGAGCGCACCTGCTCGATCTCGGCCTTGAGCTCGGCGCGCACCTGCTCGATCTCGACCTTGAGTGCCGCCTGCACCTGCTCGATCTCGACCTTGAGCGCCGCGCGCACCTGCTCGATCTCGCGGGTGAGCTTGAGCTCGGTCTCCTTGAGCTCGGCGCGCACATGCTCGATCTCGACCTTGAGCTCGGCGCGCACCTGCTCGATCTCGCGGATGAGCTTGAGCTCCGTCTCGCTCAGGTGCTGCCGCGTGGCCAGGTCGGGCAGGTGCGGATAGCGCGCCTCCAGCACCTCGAAGGCCTCGGCGATGACCTTGGCGCGCGTGCGTTCGTCCGGCGCATTGGTGAGCCGGTCGTATAAATCGATGACAGAGACGGCGTGCATATGCTTAGTCTAGCATGGAATGGCGCAATTTCTGAGCGCAAGCGCGGCGGCGACCAGACGCGCATTACCACTGCCGCACCAGCCCCAGGTTGAGCGCGCGCCGTTCGAGCCGAAACAGCGCGAGGTTGGCGGCCTGACGCTCGTATTCCAGGCTGACCTGGCCGTGCCAGTGGCGGCGGATGGGCTGTTGCGCGGTCAGGCGTAGATAGAGGTTGTCGAGCCCAAGGCGCGCGCCGTCGCCCAGGAGGGGGCTATAGGGCCCGTCTTCGCGGCGGCTCAGATACTGGGCGTAACCCTCGAGTCGCGCAGCGCCGCGAAGCGGCAGACTGCCCTGCGCGCGTAGGACGAAGCGCCAGGCGTCTCCACCTGGGCGATCGCCGCTGGCGAATTCGCGCCCCAGACTCACCTGTACGTAGGCTGCGGTGGAGTCGTTGCAGACAAAGGCGTAGCTCGCCTGCAGCAGGCGATAGTCGAGCGGCGCGCGCTGCGGGTGCCAGCGGCTGTCGAGATCGACACCGGGCTGGTGCCCACAGGCGGTGGGCGCCGCGGGCAGCCGCTGCCGCCAGGCCAGTCGCAGGTAACGCTGCAGGGTCTCGCCAGCGCGCTGATAGTGCCCCCAGCCCACCCCCAGTCGCCTGCCGCCCGTGGTCGCGCCGGGCCACTCGACCTCGGCGGCGAGATCGACACTGGCGTCGTCGTTGTCGGCAGCGGCGGCGCGGGTGGCGAGCCGCCCGTAGAGCGCAAGCCCCTGGCCGTGGGCGAGCGGGCGCTGGGCCTCGGCGTCGATCTCGGCACCCAGATAGCCGCCCGCCTGGGCGCGCGCACCGGCGGCCAAGGGTAACTCGAGGGGGCCACCGGGCAGGGTGAGGGTGAGCCCGCGCGCCTGGGTGGCGCGGTTTAGGTTGTCGTCGTAGCCGGCGCGCAGGGTCAGACGCAGGCTGCTCGACCAGGGCGAGGCGGCGAGCGCCTCGCCGCCGGCAAGCTCGGCGGCCAAGGCAACCTGCCCCAGGCGGGCAAGGGCTTGTGCATACGCCTGCCGGGCCTCGGGTTGGCGCGGGTCGAGGAGTAGGGCACGCTCGAGTACGTCGGCAGCGGCGGCGTAGTGGCCGGCGCGGAGCAAGAGGGTGCCATAGGCCGCAAGATAGGCGGCGTCGCCCTCGCAGCGGGAATAGAGGGCGGCATAGGCGGCGAGGTCAGCCGGCAGGCTCGAGGTCAGCGCGGGGGGTGCGCAGGGGGGCAACGCCTGGGCGAGCGCGGCGATGGGGGCAAGGCATAGGACGATCAGGCGCAAGACGCGGGACACAGGGCGGGGTGGTCAGTGCGGCGCGAGTCGTGTAGGCCCCCGCGGCCGGCATGACCGACAGGATAGGGCGGCAACCGTTGGGTGGACTTCAAGGATAGGACAGTAGGACGATTGTAACGAGGCGGGCGCGTTCTGGGGGGTCACGACGAGGCGGCTTCACGTCACGCCGACTGGGGGGCTGCGACGCTAAAGATGTCGCAGGCTTGGGTGAGGCCTTCGAGGAGAAAGCTGCCGCGTTCTTGTAGCGTGGCCCGTTGTTCGGGGGGGAGTTGCGCGGCCAGACCTGGCCCGATGAGCACGTCGGCGCCGAATTCGCCCGCGAGGTGGGCAAGCCGCAGGGCACGGGTGACGGGCAGCCCCAGGGCGAGGTGCTGGCGGCGGCTTGCCGGGCCGAAGGCGCCAAAGAGGACTGGGCCACTGTCGAGGCCGATCTCCAGGGCGAGGGGTGGGGGGAGGCCTTCCGGTGGTGCGCTCGGCAAGAGCGGCGGGATGGCGCGCGCGAGCGCCTGCGCGGCGGCGAGCGCCCGCTCGGCATGCCGCGGGCAGGGGGCGAGCCCATTCCAAATGGCGATGACCGCGTCGCCTTCCAGGGCCTGCACGTAGCCGCCCCCGTTCTCGATGATGGCTACGGCGGTGCTGAAGTAGCGCTGCAGCAGCGCGCCGACCTCGGCGGGCGGGTGCGCCGCGGCATAAGGGGTGAAGTTGCGCAGGTCGGCGACCAGGACACTGGCTTCGACCAGCTCGGTGGCCGGGGCCTGGGCCGGGGCCAAGGAGGCCAGACGCTCGGCGAAGGGCGCGGGCAGATAGGTGCGCAGATGCGCAAAGAGGCGCGCACCTTCGACCCCGGCGCGCAGGGCCTCGTGGCTGCCGAGGACAAGACCGGCGAGCAGTGTCGCGGCCGCCGGTAGACTCAGGCCCAGTAACAGGCCCTGGGCCTGCAGGACGAGCTGCAGGAGAAGCAGCAGGAGGGCGAGCCCCAGGCCGGCCAAGGGCAGGACATAGGCCGCGGGGCGCCGCCGCGCCGCCAGATAGAGCAAACCCAAGGCGACGAGCAGGGCGAGACCCTGCAGGGGGGCCGCCTGGCGCGGCGGGTGTGGAAGCGCGCCGTCGAGCAGGGCGGCGAGCAGTTGCGCATGCACGAGCAGCCCGCCCTCGGCGGGGGCGAGGGGGGTGGCCACGACGTCAGCAAGGCCGAAGGCGGTGGAGCCGATGAGGGCGATGCGCCCGGCCAGGGCCTCGGGGGCAACGCGCCCGTGCAGGAGATCGGCGGCGGACACCGCCTGGAAGGCCCCCCGCGGCAGTCGATAGGGAATGATGAGCTCGCCGCTGGCACCGAGCGGTAGGGCGCTCGGCAATTCTTGGGCCGCAAGCTGCCAGGGGGCGGCGAGCGCACCTCGACCTGGACTGGGAAGGATCTCGGGGGCGCGATTGAGCACCAGCCAAGCGGCGAGGCCGAGCGCCGGCACGCGCCGGCCATCGCGGCAGACATAGGCGGGTTGCGCGCGCACGCGTCCATCCGCATCGACACGGGGGGTGATATGGCCGACGGCCGTGCGGGCGAAGGCAGCGGCGGGGGCGCGATGGCCGATGGCTTGGGCCATGGGCGGGACGCAACCGGCCGGCGCCGCCGCGAGACTCCCCGTGGCGATAGCCTCGCCCTGACCTGGCAGGGCGAAAGCGGCGGCGAGCACCGTCGGCGAGGCTTGCAGGGCGGCGGCAAAGACGGCGTCGTCGGGCTCGGCGCGGTCGAAGACGACGTCCCAGACTTGCATGGCAGCGCCGGCCGCTTTGAGCCGCTCGGCCAGCTCGGCCAGACGCGCGCGCGGCCAGGGCCAGGGGCCGAGCTCGGCCAGACTGCGCTCGTCGATGTCGATGAGGATGAGGCGCTCTTCTCGCTGCGGCGCGGCGCTGGCCGCGAAAAGCCGCCAGCCGAGGTCGTGCAGGCGCAGATCGAACCCTTGCGGCAGACGCGGTGAGTAAAGGCCGACGCCAAGCGCCGCGGCCAGGATGCCGAGCAGGAGGAGCAGGCGGAGGCGATCCGCGTTCAGCGCCATGCGGTGATCCCGTTGAGCTGACCTTGGGGGGTGTTGTGCTCGAAGATGTAGCCGGCCGCGGGGCCACTGCCGCCCGCGCCCCAGGCACCGTGGATACGGGTGCCGATCTCGATGAGGGCAAAGCGCCCATCCGGCTGGAGCGGACCGCGGGCGTTGAGTTCGACCGGCCCGGTGGGCGCCGCGGCAAGGCCTAAGGTGGTGGCAAAGCGCCGGGCGGCAAAGTCGAGGTCGAGGCGCCCGCCGGTCACGGCGGCGGGCAGGACCTCACCCGGACGCAGCAGATGCGCCTGGCCGCCGGCCAAGGTCAGGCTGACGCTGCCGCTGGCGGGCGGCAGTTCGGTCTGCGGCAAGCGATAGAGCGCATAACGGGCGTTTTCGGCCACCCGCTCGTAGGTCGCAGGCACGTTGGCCGTCGTGCCCAGAGAGTCCTCCGGCCAGGGCGTGGCGTGCGCCCAGCGGGCCCAGACCAGGGTGGGCGGGGCGGCGGGGACCGCCGGGAGAACCTGCGTCTGGGTCATGACCTCGGTGACCTCCTGGGCAGCCGCCTTGGCCAGTTCGCCCCCAGCGCCTCGGCGCTGGGCGAAATCGCCGCGCGGCAAAAGCAGGGGCTTGCCATCTTGTGGCCGGATCTCCACGAGCCAGTCGCCCGCCTCGGCACTGAGCCGCACCGCGCGTTCGCCGCCACAGGGGCCCAGCGCCTCGGGGCGGCAACCCTCATCGAAAGGGGCGGCGATGATGCTGCCGCTGAAGACCGCCACGCGGGTGGCCTCGGGGCGGCTTTCGACGACGAAATCGGTGCCATTGATGCCGATGGCGGCGATGGGGGTGTTGAGGCGGAAGCGGCTGCGGTCCTGCTCGCCATAGCGGCCGGTCACCGAGCGAGCGCTGCCCCGCTCGAGTTTGAAACGCACCGCCCCGCCGCGGGCAGGGTCGGCGTAGGCGGCGATCACCAGGCGCGAGTTGGGCCGCACGCTCACCAGCCCGCCATCGACGAAACGGACGTGCACGTGCCCCGAGGCCGCGGTCTCGATGGTCTCGCCGGCATAGAGCGGCGCATCGACCTCAGCCTGGCGTCGCTCGCCGGCGGTGCTCAACACCCAGGCCTCGCCCAGGCGCAGGGTGATGCGGCCGATGTCGCTCGCCGCCACGCTGGGCGGCAAAATAAGCCAGGACGACACGAGCAAACCGAGGAGGAAACCGCAAAAACCACCGGAAAAATGGATCCCCGGCCGCTTCCCAGAACAGCGCCTGAGAGGCCACCCCAGAATTCGCCAGACCCAGGGCGTAGAGCACGGCCCGTGCAGGCGCTGGCAGGCGGCGTGTGCGATCGCAGTCGTCACCATTTCCGTTCTGAACCTCTAGTCGAGGACAAGCCCATACTCAAGATGCAAGCAGGCGACACGATATATTGTGAATGATCCCCGCTGGGCCTGGATGTGCTGGCCATCACATGGTGCCCTCGCCTGCCCCCGGCAAAATTCCCTCAGGGAATCTCGGCAGAACCCCTCCAGACCGGTTACCATGACATCTGTGACGCACTGTGCCAGGGGAACGACGATGAAGCAAGCCAGTCTGGGAGCAGGCTTTGCGCTCAAGGTGAAGAACACGCGCCAGCGTAAGTTTGCGGCAGATGGGAGAGGCTGCCGTGGCAGGACTTCGGGAAGCTCGGCATAACTGGCTGCGCGGGCGCATCGATGCGTTGCGCGGTCTTGGCTCCGGCCGCTCGGCTTCGCCTCGCTTAACCGCGTAAGCGGCCTGTAGGAGCGACGAAAGTCGCGACCGAAAACGACCAACAACGACCACCGGGATGTATACCACGGCGTGTCGCGGCTTTCGCCGCTCCTACCCGAGGT
>CALLWN010000296.1 GCA_938016505.1 uncultured Sphingomonadaceae bacterium | reverse complement strand
GACCAGCGAGGCGCTCTTCCTCACCTCGGGCTTCGCCTATGAAAGCGCAGGCGAAGCCGCCGCGCGCTTCCGCGGCGATGTCGCGGGCATGACCTACTCCCGGCTCCAGAACCCGACGGTCGAGATGTTCGAGCAGCGCCTCGCCCTGCTCGAAGGCGCCGAGGCCGCCCGGGCGACCGCGACCGGCATGGCTGCCATGACGGCCGCGCTCATGGCAACCCTTTCGGCTGGCGATCACCTCGTGGCCGGCCGGGCGCTGTTCGGCTCGTGCCGGGTGCTCGTCGACACCATACTGCCGAGGCTCGGCATCGCGACCACCACCGTCGACGCCCGCGATCCTGCGGCAGTCGAGGCCGCCTTCCGCCCGGAGACGAAGGCGGTCTTCCTCGAAACCCCGGCCAACCCGACGCTCGACATCGTCGACATCGCCGCAGTCGCCGCGATCGCGCATGCACGAGGCGCGCGCGTCATCGTCGACAATGCGTTCGCAACCCCCCTTGTCCAGCGCCCGCTCGACCTCGGCGCCGACATCGTCGCCCACTCGGCGACCAAGCTGATCGACGGCCAGGGCCGGGTGCTCGCCGGGGCCGTCCTTGGCAGTGCGGCCTTCATGACCGAGACCCTCTTGCCCTTCGTGCGCCACACCGGGCCCAATCTCTCACCCTTCAACGCCTGGGTGGTGCTGAAGGCGCTCGAGACGCTGCCGCTCCGGGTCGAGCGGGCGGCGGCCAATGCGCTCGCGCTCGCCCGCTTCCTCGAGCCCCGCGTGCCCACCCTCTATCCGGGGCTCGAAAGCCACCCCCAGCATGCGCTCGCGATGCGGCAGATGGCAAATGGCGGCACCATCATCACCCTGAAGCTCGATGGCGGCACCAGGGCTGCCCACGCCCTGCTCGACGCGCTGCGCCTCATCGACATCTCGAACAATCTTGGCGATGCCAAGACACTGATGACGCACCCGGCCACCACCACCCACCACAGCGTCTCGGCCGAGGTCCGCGCCGACATGGGCATCACCGACGGCACGCTGCGCCTCTCGGTCGGGCTCGAGGATGTGGACGACCTCAGGGAGGATCTCGACCAGGCGCTCAGGCGGAGCATCGGCGCATGAACATCATGGACCAGCTCTTCCCGTTCCACGCGACGACGCAGGGCGTGACCGTCCGGGTCCAGCCCCATTATGCCGAGGACCACAGCCAGCCTTCGGCCGGGGCGTGGATGTGGCGCTACCATATCCGCATCGAAAACCATGGCGACCAGCCGGTGCGCCTCCTCGATCGCCACTGGATCATCCGCGACGCCGTCGGCCGCCGCGAGGAGGTCAAGGGGCCCGGAGTCGTTGGCGAGCAGCCGCTGATCCCGCCAGGCGGCGCGCACGACTATGTCTCGGCCTGCCCGCTCGGCACGCCGTCGGGCACGATGGAGGGAAGCTACGGCATGGAGCGCGCCGACGGGACCCGGTTCCGGGCGAAGATCCCGCTGTTCGCGCTCGTCTCGCCCGACAGCCGCCGAACCGCCAACTAGGGCCCCGGGGGGGCCGCCATGCGCCGCTCGCTCCTGCCCCTCAATGCCCTCAGGGTGTTCGACGCTGCCGCGCGCACCCTCTCCTTTGCCCGCGCCGCCGACGAGCTTGCCGTCACGCCCGCTGCCGTCGGCCAGCAGATCCGCGCGCTCGAGGAGACGCTCGGCGTCATCCTGTTCCGCCGGTCGCCAAGGGGCCTCGAGCTCACGCCCGAGGCCGAGGCTGCGCTTCCGGCGCTGCGGGCCGGCTTCCTCGGTCTCGAGGAATCGGTCGAGGCGCTGCTCTCGGGCCAGGCGGCGACCCGGCTGGCACTTGCAGTGGCGCGCGGCGCGCTCCGCCACTGGCTGGCGCCCCGGCTCGAGGCCTGGCTCCTCGCCCACCCCGAGGCGTCGGTCCGGATCCTGCCCCTCGACGCGCCGGTCGATTTCACCCAGGCCAATGTCGATCTGGCGCTCAGCTTCGGCCCGCCGCCCGATGCCGAGGGGGTGTTCGGCCGCAAGCTCGCCGACGAGGCAGTGGTGCCGGTCGCCCGGCCCGGCGCGCCGGAGCGGCCCGTGCTGTGGCGGGCGATCGAGCAGGCCCATGCCGGGCCCGGCGCCATCATGGTGAGCGATGCTGGCGCAGCGCTCGAATGGGCGCTCGCCGGGCTCGGAGTGGCCCGGGTGCCGCAGACGCTTGCCGCAGCGTCACTCGCCGCCGGCGAGCTCGAGGCCCGCGGCGCGCCAGAGCCGATTGCGGAGGCCTACTGGCTGTGCGCGCCGGCGCCGCAGTGGAAGAGCCCGAAGGTGCGCGCACTCGTCGAGGCGCTGCTCGCGGCCTGACCCCGACCCGGGGCTGTCACCAGAAGGGCTCGCAGCGGGTCGGCCCCCTGGGCGCGGGCTGCTGGTCGAGCCTGGCCTCGGCGACCCAGTAGCTCAGGGCATCACCGGTCGGTGCCGTGCGCTGCGCGATCGCCAGCGCGAACGGCTGCCGCCCGGCAAGGTTCACCTGCCAGGCCCGCTCGCCCTCGCCCGCGCCCTGCTTCTCGCAGCGCGTCAGGGTCAGCGTCGCGCCCCGGGCCTCGAGCGCGCCGGGCAGGTCGACCGGGATCTCGGCCCCGGTCGCGCGCCAGCTGGCGATGAACCGGTCGGCCCGGCCCGCAGCGCCCCCCAGCCCGGCCCCGTAGCCGCCGATCCGGCCACTCAAAAGCTCGCCCTGATCGGGCCGTGCTGCCCATCGCACCATGGGGAGCGCCCGCCGCAGGCCCTCGACCGGGCCGGGGCCGGCGCCATGGGCCGTGAGCAGGGCCTCGGCGAGGGGTTGCGCTGCCACCACCCGCCCCCATTCCTCGGTGCAGGCGCTGTCGACCCATTTTGCTGCCGGCGGGCCCGACTGGGCGAGGTGCCTCTTGCGGCAGGCGGACCGGAAGTTGCCCTCGGCGCCCGCGGCGACCGGCGGGACCGCGGCCGTCGCGCTGCCGGATGCGGCAGCGGCTGGCGCCGGGGCGGCCGGGGCGGCAGCAACTGCGCCCGCCGCGGGCCGCGCCGCCACCTTGCGACCATCGGTTGCATGTTCGTCGAAC
>CALLWN010000295.1 GCA_938016505.1 uncultured Sphingomonadaceae bacterium | reverse complement strand
GGTGGCGCGCGCCTACGGAGTGGACTGCGAGGTGCTGACACCGACCGAGGCCGGGCGCCTGTATCCGATCATGGAGACGGGCGATCTGCAGGGTGCCGTCTGGCTGCCCGGCGACGGCAAGGCAAATCCCGCCGACCTGACGATGGCGCTCGCCAAGGGCGCGCGCAATGCCGGCGTCAGGATCATCGAGGGCGCGCGCGTCGAGGGGGCGATCCACGAGGTCGGCGCGGCGGGCAAGCGCATCTCCGCGCTGCGCTGGCGGAACAAGCAGGGCCACAGCGGAACCATCGGCGCTGAAACCGTTGTGCTCTGCGGCGGACAGTGGTCGCGTGCGCTGGGCAGGGAGCTCGGCGTTCCGGTCCCGCTGTTCTCCTGCGAGCACTACTACATCGTCACCGACCGGATCGACGGCGTGTGCCGCGATCTGCCGGTGATGCGCGACCCCGACGGCTACATCTACTTCAAGGAGGAGGTCGGCGGCCTTCTGATGGGCGGCTTCGAGCCCGAGGCGACGCCGTGGCTGCAGTCGGCCGCGCACCGCGGCGGCATTCCGGAAGGCTTCGAGTTCCAGCTGCTGCCCGACAACTGGGACGCCTTCGAGATCCTGATGGACAACGCCATCGTCCGCGTGCCGGCGCTGGCCGGGGCGAAGATCAAGGCCTTCTACAACGGCCCCGAGTCGTTCACGGCCGACAACAACTTCATCGTCGGTCCGGCGCCTGGGCTGGCCAACCTCTACGTCGGCTGCGGCTTCAATTCAATGGGCATCGCCTCCGGCGGCGGCGCCGGCAAGGCTCTCGCCGAGTGGATCGTCGATGGCGAGCCGACGATGGATCTGTGGCCAGTCGACGTTCGACGCTTCGCGCCACTGAACGCCAACGAGCGCTGGCTTCCGGACCGGATCAAGGAAGTGCTCGGCCTGCACTACAAGATGCCGTGGCCGAACCGCGAACTCGAATCGGCGCGGCCGTTCCGCCGTTCGCCGCTGTACGCGCATCTTCGGGCGGCGGGCGCCTGCTTCGGCTCGAAGATGGGATGGGAGCGCGCCAACTTCTTCGCGCCGACGCCAGCGCAGGCGGTGATCGAATACGGCTGGGGCCATCAGAACTGGCATCCCTGGGTGGCGGCCGAGCATCGCGCCTGCCGCGAGGACGTGGCCATCTTCGACATGAGCTCGTTCGCCAAGCTCCTGGTCAGGGGCGCTGACGCGCACGCTGCGCTTCAGTCTCTGGTCGCCAACGACGTCCCGACGACTGCCGGACGCACTGTCTACACCGGCATGCTCAACGACCGCGGCGGCTACGAGTCCGACTTCACGATCACCTGCATCGACTGGGACGAGTACCTGATCGTGACCGGCAGCGCGCAGGCGGTGCGCGACCGCGACGTCATCGAGCGTTCGCTGGCAGCGCTGCCGCGGCGGCCGCACTGCAGCGTGACCGACGTGACGCCGATGTACGCCATGCTGGCGGTGATGGGACCGCGCTCGCGCCAGCTGCTCAGTCGTGTGTCGACCGCCCGCCTCGACAACGAAGCATTCCCGTTCGGCACCTCGCAGCTCATCGACATCGGCTACGCGACCGTGCGCGCGACCAGGCTGACCTACGTCGGCGAGCTCGGCTGGGAGCTGTACGTTCCTGTCGAGTTCGCCGTCGCCGTCTACGAGGAGATCGTCGCCGCCGGCGCCGATCTGGGCTTGCGCAACTGCGGCTACTACGCGATCGACTCGCTGCGCCTGGAAAAGGGCTACCGCGCCTGGGGTCGCGAACTGACGCCGGACATCAATCCGTTCGAGGCGGGCCTCGCGTTTGCAGTGAACTGGAACAAGGGTCCGTTCCGCGGCCGCGCGGCGCTCGAGTCGGCCAGGGCCGCAGAACAGGCGAGCCCGCGGCGGCGGATCGTCTCGCTGCTCGTCGATGCACCGCACACGAATCTGTGGGGCAACGAACTTGTCATGCGCGATGGCGAGCCGGTCGGGTTCGTCACCTCGGCCGCCTTCGGCCACACGATGGCCAGACCGGTCGCGCTCGGCCTGGTCCGCAATGCCACTGCCGCTGCCGACAAGTCCTGGATCGACTCCGGCGCCTGGCAGGTCGATTTGTCGGGCGAGACCGTCGCAGCGACCGTCTCGCTTCGTGCACCCTACGATCCCGCAGGGGTCCGCGTCCGCTCCTGAAGGCCCCCATTTCGCGCCCGTCGAAGCTGCTCCAGAAAGCGAAAAAGGCCCCGGCCGAACGACCGGGGCCTTTCATTTGAGGCAAGCCTGACGATGTCCTACTTTCACGGGAAATACATCCCACTATCATCGGCGCTGAGGTGTTTCACGGTCCTGTTCGGGATGGGAAGGGGTGGTTCCGCCTCGCTATGGTCGTCAGGCTAAGAGGGACGACCTTTCCGCTCCCCGCCCTGCGGCGACAAGCGAAAGATCCAACTCGGAAGAAGCAGCGGCGCCATTTGGCGCAGCGGTTGCGATCGCAGTGCTCTCAGCCTCGGGAACGAGGCAGCACGGTTATAGGTTCAAGCCGCACGGGCAATTAGTACCGGTTAGCTCAACGCCTCACAGCGCTTCCACACCCGGCCTATCAACGTCCTGGTCTCGGACGGCCCTTCAGGGAGGTCAAGCCTCCGGGAAGACTAATCTTCAGGCAAGTTTCCCGC
>CALLWN010000294.1 GCA_938016505.1 uncultured Sphingomonadaceae bacterium | reverse complement strand
GTCCGCCTTCGCCAGCCCCGGTCGCGCCGCGGCCGGCGCAGCCGCAGGTCTCGCCCGAACTCGCGCGGATCCAGAAGGCGCTGCAGAATCCGAAGCTCAGCCCCCGCGAAAAGCAGGCCCTGATGCTGCGGATGGTGGAGGAAGAGCGGCTCCAGCGCGCCGAGGAAGCCCGGATCCGCGAGGCACGCGAAGCGGCCGAGCGCGAGGAAGCCGAGAAGCGGCGGCTGGAGGAGAAGGCGCGCGCCGAGGCCGAGGAAAAGGCCCGGGCCGAGGAGGAAGCGCGGCGGGCTGCCGAGGCGTCGGTCGCCCCCCCGGCTCCGGTCGTCGCCGATGACGAGGAGGATGAGGAGAGCCGGCGCCGCGCCGGGGCAGCTCGCACGCTCAGGGGCCGCCTGCCCGAGCCGGCGCGGCCGGCGCGCAGCCGCACCGATGATCGCCGCCAGTCGGGCAAGCTCACCATCACGCGTGCCCTCGGCGACGAGGATGGTGTGCGCGCCCGCTCGATCGCCTCGCTGCGCCGTGCTGCCGAGAAGCAGAAGCGGGCCCATGGCGGCGGTGGCATGGCAGCGACTGCGAAGACCCCGCGCGAAGTGCAGGTGCCCGAGGCGATCACCGTCCAGGAGCTTGCCAACCGCATGGCCGAGCGCGGTGCCGACCTCGTGAAGGCGCTCTTCAAGATGGGCATGCCCACGACCATCACGGCGACCATCGATCAGGACACGGCCGAACTGCTGGTGACCGAGTTCGGTCACATCGCGCGCCGCGTCTCGGATGCCGACGTCGAGATCGGGCTCGAGGGCGAAGCCGACCGGCCCGAGGCGCTCAAGCCGAGGCCGCCTGTCGTCACCATCATGGGCCATGTCGATCACGGCAAGACCTCGCTGCTCGATGCCCTGCGCGGGACCGACGTTGCCGCCGGCGAGGCGGGCGGGATCACCCAGCATATCGGGGCCTACCAGGTGCAGGTGAAATCAGGGGAGAAGATCAGCTTCCTCGACACGCCTGGTCACGAGGCGTTCACCGAGATGCGGGCGCGTGGCGCATCCGTGACCGACATCGTCATCCTGGTGGTCGCCGCCGACGACGGGCTGATGCCGCAGACGATCGAGGCCATCAACCATGTGAAGGCCGCGAAGGTGCCGATGATCGTTGCCATCAACAAGATGGACAAGCCCGGCGCCGATGCGAACAAGGTGCGGACCGCGCTGCTCCAGCACGATGTCCAGGTCGAGGCCATGGGCGGCGACGTTCTCGACGTCGAGGTGTCGGCGCTCAGGAAGACCGGGCTCGATGAGCTGGTCGAGAAAATCCTGCTCCAGGCCGAGCTTCTCGAACTCAGGGCCAACCCCGACCGGTCGGGCGAGGGGGTCGTCATCGAGGCCAAGCTCGACAAGGGCCGGGGCCCGCTCGCCACCGTGCTGGTCGATCGCGGCACGCTGCGCCAGGGCGATATCTTCGTGGTGGGGGCCGAGTGGGGGAAGGTGCGCGCGCTCATCAACGACAAGGGCCAGACCGTGAAGGAAGCCGGGCCGTCGATGCCGGTCGAGGTGCTCGGCCTGTCAGGCGTGCCGGCCGCGGGTGACCGCCTTGCCGTTGTCGAAAGCGAGGCCCGCGCCCGCGAGATCGCCGACTACCGGCAAAAGCAGGCGACCGCCAAGCGGACGGCCGCTGCCCCGGCGACGCTCGAGAGCATGTTCTCGGCGTTGAAGGAAGCCAAGGCGCAGGAATTTCCGGTTGTCATCAAGGCCGATGTGCACGGCTCGGTCGAAGCCATCGTTGCGGCCGTCAACAAGCTGTCGACCGACGAGATCAAGGTTCGGGTGCTCCACGCCGGCGTCGGCGGCATCACGGAGTCCGACGTGACGCTCGCGCGGGCCTCGGGCGCGCTCATCATCGGCTTCAATGTCCGCGCCAATGCCAAGGCGCGCGAGGTCGCAAACCAGGCCGGCGTGCCGCTCAAATATTATGATGTCATCTACGATCTGCTCGACGAGCTCAAGGTGGCGATGGCCGGAAAGCTCGGGCCGGAGTATTTCGAGAATGTTGTCGGCCGCGCCGAGATCCGCCAGGTCTTCCAGGCCGGCAAGTTCGGCAAGGCTGCCGGCTGCCTCGTGACCGAAGGCTTCATCAGGCGGAACCTGAAGGCCCGGGTGCTGCGCGACGATGTCATCGTTTACACCGGGTCGATCGCCTCGCTCAGGCGGTTCAAGGACGATGTGACCGAAGTCCAGAAAGGCTATGAGTGCGGGATCGGCCTCGAGGGCTTCCAGGATATCCGCGAGGGCGATGTCATCGAGACCTTCGAGGTCGAGGAGCGGCTGCGCAGTCTCTGAGGACGAGGCCGGGGGGAAGGCACAAGGCATGAAGCGCGGCATGGACGACAGCGGCCGTTCGCTTCGGACCCTGCGCGTCGGCGAGGCCATGCGCCACGCACTCGCCGACTTGCTGGCGCGCGGCATGGTGCGCGACCCCGCGCTCGACGGCCGCATCGTCTCGGTCTCGGAAGTGCGGGTCTCGCCCGATCTCCGCCACGCCACAGCCTTCATCATGCCGGTTGGCGGAACCGCAGCAGACGAGGGCGCTGTCCTCGGTGCGCTCAACGCCCATAGCCGCCAGATCCGCCAGGCGCTCGCCCGGGCCGTCAACACCAGATATGCCGCCGAGATCCAGTTCCGGGTCGACGATAGCTTCGCCGAGGCCGCGCGCATCGACGCCCTGCTGCGCAGCCCGCAGGTCCGGCGCGACCTCGAGGCGCCACCAGCGGCGTCATCGGCCGCGTCATCGGCGGAGCCCGACGCCGACTGAGCCGCCGGCGCCTCAGGCCCGGCGCAGGTTGGCCGCGCCCCGCGCCCGCC
>CALLWN010000293.1 GCA_938016505.1 uncultured Sphingomonadaceae bacterium | reverse complement strand
GACCGGGCGAGCCGATCCTGGACCTCGCCGGTGGAACCGGCGACATCGCCTTCCGGCTCGCCCGGCGCGGCGCGCGGGTCACGGTTGCCGACATCAACGCCGAGATGCTGAAGGTGGGCCGGCAGCGGGCCGAGCGGCGCGGTGTCTCCGGCCTTGACTGGGTCGAGGCCAATGCCGAGGCGCTGCCGTTCGCCGACAGGCGCTTCACGGCTGTCACCATCGCCTTCGGGATCCGCAACGTGACCCGCATCGAACAGGCGCTCGCCGAGGCCTTTCGTGTGCTCGACTGGGGCGGGCGCTTCTACTGCCTGGAATTCTCGACAACCGAGTGGCCCGGCTTCGCCCGCCTCTATGACCTCTACTCGATGCGGGTGGTCCCCCGGATCGGGGCTGCGGTCGCCCGGGATGCAGAAGCCTACCGCTACCTTGTCGAATCGATCCGGCGCTTTCCCGACATGGACACCTTCCGGGGGATGATCGAAGCCGCCGGTTTCCGCCGTGTCGCCGTCACGCCCATCCTCGGCGGAGCGGTTGCCATTCATCGTGGCTGGAAGATCTGATTGCTCGTCGCCTCTGGCCACGCTGCCCGTCTGATCGGTGACGCCCGGCGGCTCGCCCGGCACGGGGCGCTGCGTCCGTTCGAGACCCACCCGGATGTCCCCGCCGGGCTTGGTCTCGTGGCCCGGCTGCTGCGCCTGGGTGCATTTGCGCCCGATCCGCCCGATTTTGCCGGGGGACTGCGCGCCTGCGGGCCGGCGGCGGTCAAGCTCGGCCAGGCGCTGGCGACCCGGCCCGATCTCATTGGCGCCGAGGCCGCAGCCGATCTTCGCCGCCTGCAGGACGACCTTGAACCGGCGCCCTGGGATGCCGTCGAGGAGGCGCTCGACCGCGCGCTTCCCGGGGGCTGGCGCGCGCATTTCGCCGAGGTCGCGCGCGAACCGGCGGGCGCGGCCTCGATCGCGCAGGTGCACAGGGCCGTGACCCACAAGGGCGAGGTGGTCGCGCTCAAGGTTCTGCGCCCGGGCATCGAGGAGCGGTTCGCCTCGGCGCTTGCCGCCTACGCGTGGGCAGCCGACCGGCTCGAGGCGCTCGGCGGCGAGTTCGCGCGGCTGCGGCCGCGCCAGGTGATGGCCACCTTCCGCCAGTGGACGCTGGCCGAGCTCGACCTCAGGCGCGAGGCCGGCAACGCCTCCGAGCTTGCCGATGCGACGCGGGCCGAACCGGGCGTGAAAGTGCCAAGGGTGCGCTGGGACTATACCAGTCGCCGGGTGCTTGCGCTCGAGTGGGTCGACGGGATCAAGCTGACCGATCTTGCGGCGGTGGAGGCGAGCGGCGCAGACCGCCCGGCGCTTGCCCGCACCGTTGTCCGCGCCTTCCTTGCCCAGGCGATCGGTCGCGGCTTCTTCCATGCCGACCTTCACCAGGGCAATCTCATCCTGTGCCAGGACGGGCGGATCGCCTTTCTCGACTTCGGGATCATGGGCCGGCTCGATCGCCGGGCCCGGGTCTATCTCGCCGAAATTCTCTATGGGCTCATCACCGGCAACTACCAGCGCGTGGCCGACCTCCATTTCGAGGCCGGCTATGTGCCGCCCTACCATGACCGCGGCGCATTCGCGACTGCACTGCGCGCCGTGGGCGAGCCGATCAGGGGCCGCGCCACTTCCGAAATCTCCGTCGGCGGGCTGCTCGATGGCCTGTTTGCCATCACCCGCAGCTTCGACATGGAAACGCAACCCCACCTTCTGCTGCTCCAGAAGACGATGGTGATGGTGGAAGGGGTGGCCAGCGCGCTCGATCCCGACATCAACATGTGGGACGCTGCCAGCCCCTATGTGAAGCGCTGGATCAGGGACGAACTCGGCCCCGAGGCGCGGCTCGCCGACCGTCTGCTGCGCGGCGCCGGTCTCATCGGCGGGCTTCCCGGCGCGGCGCGGCGCGCGATGGCCCTGCTGCCGCCTGATGGCGCTGCGCCGCCACCGATTCCGCTGCCCCCGCTCCCCCCGCCGCAGCCCGCGCGCTGGCCAGCCTTTGCCGCTGGCCTGCTGCTTGGGGTTCTGATGCTGCTGTTCTATCAGGCCCTGTAGTCGGGGCAGGGAAGCAGATGGCGATCAACCGCAGTTTCTTCTTTGAGCAGTGCCGCTGGACCCTGTTCGCCGGGCGCTACACACCGGGCCAGATCGAGGGTCTTGCCGGGCTGCTTGACCACTGGGAGGCCAACTTCGCTGCCAGCGACGACCGCTGGCTCGCCTACATTCTCGCAACGTCGCATCATGAGACCGACAAGAAGCACCAGCCGATCGAGGAATATGGCAGGGGCCGCGGTCGCGCGTACGGAAAGCCAGCCGGGCCATATGGCCATGTCTACTGCGGCCGCGGCTATTGCCAGCTCACCTGGGACCATAATTACCGCCGCTTTGGCGACCTTCTCGGACTGCCGCTGCTCGCCCGGCCCGAGCTCGCCTGTGAACCCGCGACCGCGACCGTCATCCTGTTCCGCGGCATGATCGAGGGCCTCTATACGCGCAAGCGGCTCTCAGACTACATCGCTAGGGAAAAGTGTGACTGGGTCAATGCCCGCAGGGTCGTCAATGGAGTGGACAAGGCCCAGCTCATCGCCGACCATGCCCGCCGCTTCTACGCGGCCATCAGCTACACCACGGACTGACGGTGGCTGACGACGGGACCCGTCTCCTTCTCCTCATCGGTGGCGGGATCGCTGCCTACAAGGCGCTCGAGCTCATCCGGCTCGTGCGCGCGGCCGGCGGGAGCGTGATTCCCGTCCTCACCCGCGCCGCACAGCAGTTCATCACTCCGATGGCCGCGGCCGCGCTTGCCGAGAATCGCGCCTTCACCGAGCTGTTCGACCTGAAGGACGAGGCCGAGATGGGTCATATCCGGCTCTCGCGCGAGGCCGACCTCATCCTCGTCTGCCCGGCGACGGCCGATCTTCTCGCCAGGATGGCGGCGGGGCTCGCCGATGATCTGGCAACCACGCTGCTGCTCGCAACCGACACCCCGGTGATGGTGGCCCCCGCCATGAATGTGCGGATGTGGCAACACCCGGCAACGCAGGCCAATGTCGCCACATTGAGGGCGCGCGGCGTGACCGTGATCGAACCCGATGTGGGGCCCATGGCCTGCGGCGAGCAGGGGCCCGGCCGCCTGCCCGAGCCGGCCCGGATTCTCGAGGCGGTACTTGCGAAGCGCGCGGCCCCGGGTCCGCTCGCCGGCCGTCACGCGGTCGTCACCGCCGGGCCCACCCACGAGCCGATCGACCCGGTGCGCTACCTCGCCAACCGCTCCTCCGGCCGCCAGGGGTTTGCGATCGCCGAGGCGCTCGCCAGGCGCGGCGCCCGGGTGACGCTGGTGGCAGGGCCGGTCACCTTGCCCACGCCGACAGGCGTTACCAGGGTCGATGTCGAGACCGCGCGCGAGATGGAGGCGGCCGTGTGCGCGGCACTCCCTGCAGACCTTGCCGTGATGGTGGCGGCTGTCGACGACTGGCGGGTCGAGCCCGCCGAGGGCAAGCGAAAGACAGGGGTGGGCGCGCCCGTGCTGC
>CALLWN010000292.1 GCA_938016505.1 uncultured Sphingomonadaceae bacterium | reverse complement strand
GGCCAAGTGCCGGCGGCTCGTCGAGCGCTACGGCTATGCCGCCGCCATCGACCATCGCGGCCGGGATTCGGCCGCGATGGCAGAGGCCATTCGCGCGGCCGCGCCAGAAGGCGTCGACCTCGTGTTCGAGAATGTCGGCGGACCCTGCCTCGATGGCGCGCTCATGAACCTGCGCGATGGCGCGCGGATCGCGCTGTGCGGGCTGATCAGCGAATATAATGCCGAAGCGCCGGTCGGGGCGCGCAACCTGTGGCAGCTCATCGTCCACAAGGCGACCATCCGCGGCTTCCTCGTCTCGGAATGGTTGCCCGAGTGGCCGGAAGGGATCGCCGCAATGGCGCAGCTGGTCGCGCAGGGGAAACTGGTTGCCGACGAGCATGTCGAGCGCGGGCTCGACAATGCGCTTGCCGCCTTCATGCGCCTGTTCGAGGGCACGAACGACGGCAAGATGATTCTCGAGATCTGAGGGGAGATCAGCCGATGCGCGGGCTGGCCGGGAGACGGGCGCTGGTGACGGGGGCGGCCTCGGGGATCGGGGCTTCGACTGCAGCAAGGTTCCGCGCGGAAGGCATGGCGGTGCTGACGGTGGACCGGGCCGGGGACGCGGATCTCGCGCTCGACGTGACCGCCCCCGACGCCGCCGAGGCGATGGCCGAGGCAGCCTTCAGCCGGCTGGGCGGGCTCGATGTCCTGTTCGCCAACGCCGGGATCACTGCTGCCCAGCCGCTCGAGGGCCATCCGGACACGCTGTGGGACCAGATGCTCGCAGTCGATCTCACCAGCATCTTCCGGCTGTGCCGGGCGTGCGTGCCGCTTCTGGCCGAAAGCGGCCATGGCGCGATCCTGATGACGGGCTCGGTCATGTCGTCCTTCGGGGAGGCAGGGATGGCGGCCTATGCAGCAGCAAAGCATGGCGTCCTCGGGCTCGCCCGCGCGCTCGGGGTCGAGCTCGGGCCGAGGGGCATCCGGGTGGTCTGCATCCAGCCCGGCGCGATCCTGACCGGCATGACCAGGGGGCCGTTCGAGGCCCAGCCGGAGTTCGCTGCCTACTGGCGCGACAAGGCTGCGCTGAAGCGGCTCGGCACGCCGGAGGACATCGCCGGCGTTGCCGCCTTCCTTGCCAGTGACGATGCCGCCTTCGTGACTGCGACCTCGCTCGTCGTCGATGGCGGCGCGACCGCCCACCCCTGAGGAGAGAGAGATGACCCCGACCGAGACCATCCAGACCTTCATTGCCCGGGTGAACGCGCTCGACCTCGACGGCGCCTGCGCGCTGCTCGCCGAGGATGTCGTCTATGACAATGTGCCGATGCCGACCGTCCATGGCCGGGCGGCGGCCCGGGCCTTTCTCGGCCAGCTGCCGGCAACCGCGATGGACTGGGAGCTGCACGCGATCGCGGCCACCGGCGATTCATCGCGCGGCACGGTGCTGACCGAACGGACCGACCGCTTCACGCTTGCCGACGGCCGGGCGCTCGCCATCCGGGTGATGGGCGCGTTCGATGTCGCCGAAGGCTGCATCACGGCGTGGCGCGACTATTTCGATCTCGGCCAGTTCATGGCGCAGATGGGGCCGCCCGCGGCCTAGCCCGGCGCCCGGCGAAGCCTGTCACTTCGGCGAAGCCTGTCACTTTGGCGCGGCAAGCCAAGGGCAGCGCAGGCGCTAGTCTGTACCCCATGAGCGAGCTGCCGAACCTGTCCCGCCACCCCTTCGCGCCCGAAGTGCTGGTCGATCCGTGGGACTTCTACGCCGAGGTCCACGCGACCGCGCCCGTCTTCCAGGTGCCGGGAACGCCCATCACCTATGTGGCGAGCTACGACGCGCTCGTCGATGCGCTCGGCCGGGTCGAGGATTTCTCCAACGACTTCGGCGCTGCGCTCGCCGGCTCCCGGGCAGGCGACCCGGAAGTGAAGGCGATTCTCGACGAGGGCTGGCCGGCGGTCGACACGCTGCTCACCGCCGATCCACCCGTGCACACCCGGTTCAGGAAGCTGGTCAACCTCGCCTTCTCGATGAAGCGGGTCGAGGCGCTTGAGGGCAAGATCCGGGCGATCGCGGTCAGGCTGCTCGAGGCAATGCTCGACAAGGCCGAACGGGGAGGCGAGGGCGGAGTGCCGGTCGATTTCGTCGCCGAGTTCGCGATCCCGCTCCCCGTCTCGGTCATCGCCTCGGAAATCGGGATGGAGACCTCGACCGACATCGCGACCGTCAAGCGCTGGTCCGACGCCTTCGCCGATCGGCTGGGCCAGATGATCCCGCGCGAACGCGAGCTCGAATGCGCGCGCGAGGTGGTCGAGTATCAGCGCCACGCCAAGACGCTGATCGACGCCCGCCGCGCCAACCCGACCGACGACCTGCTGAACGATCTGGTCCATGCCTCAGTCGATGGCGAGAACCCGCTCACCGACGCCGAGATCATGTCGATCCTCCAGCAGCTGATGGTGGCCGGCAACGAGACCACCACCTCGACGCTGGCCGGCGGGCTTCTGAAGCTGATCGAGAACCCCGGCGAGCTTGCGAAGGTCAGGGCCGACCGGAGCCTCATCCCCAACATGGTGGAGGAGATGCTGCGCCTCGAGAGCCCGACCTCGGGGCTGTTCCGGATCGTCAGGCGCGACACCGAGGTGGGCGGGGTGCCGGTCAAGGCCGGCACCATGCTGATGGCGCGCTTTGCCGCCGCCAACCGCGATCCCACCCGCTACCCCGACCCGGACCGGTTCGATGTGACCCGGGCAAACGCCAGGAGCCATCTCGCCTTCGGGCGGGGAATCCACATGTGCGTCGGCAACATGCTGTCGAGAAAGGAGCTGGTGGTCGCCTTCGAGGAGATCCTCGACCGGGTGGAGTCGTTCGCGCTGGCGCCAGGGGCGCGGCCGGTCGTCAGGCCCAACATGTTCCTGCGCGGGATTTCGGAGCTTCCGGTGATGCTGCGGCGGCGCGAGCGGGTGGCGGCATGAACTTCGACTTCACCGAAGAGCAGGCGCTGCTGCGCGAGACGGTCACGCGCTGGGCGGCAGGGCGGCACGGTCTCGACACCGCGAAGCGGCGCGAGGCGCGGCGCCATGCCGGCGGGTTCGACCGGGCTGGCTGGCGCGAGCTTGGCGAGCTTGGCGTGCTCGCGCTGCCCTTCGCCGCCGAGGCAGGCGGGCTGGGCGGTGGACCGGCAGACCTGCTCGCAGTGGCCGAGCCGCTCGGCGCAAGCCTTGCGACCGAGCCCTTCACCGAGGCGCTGGTCATGGCCGGCACGCTCCTCGAAGCCGGCGGCGAGAAGGACGCGCTCGGCCGGGTGATGTCCGGCGGGGCGGTGCCGGCGGCGGCGCTCGGCGAACGCGGCGGGCGCTACAATCTCCACCATGTCGAGACCCGGGCGAGGCCGGAGGGCGGCGGCTGGCGCCTGTTTGGCGCCAAGTCGGCGGTGTGGCAGGGGGGTGCGGCCGACCTGTTCGTCGTCTCGGCCCGGGTGTCTGGCGAGCTGCGCGATCCGTCGGGCATCGGCCTCTTCCTGGTGGAGGCCGATGCGGTCGAACGGCGGCCGTGGGTTGCAGCCGATGGCAGCCTTGCCGCCGAGCTCAGTCTGATGGAGACGCCAGCCGTCTTTCTCGAATGCGATGTCGCCGACGCGCTCGAGCTTGCGCTCGACCGGACCTGGCTTGCCGCCTCTGCCGAGATGCTGGGGGTGGCCCAGATGCTGTTCGACCAGACACTCGCCTATGTGAAGACGCGGGTGCAGTTCGGCCAGCCGATCGGCAGGTTCCAGGCGATCCAGCACCGCATGGTCGACGGCTATGTCGCGCTCGAGCAGTCGCGCTCGATGCTGCTGCGCGCTGCGGCGCTTGGCGATTCGGCGGCGATCGCGGCCGCGCGGGCCTATGTCGGCGAGGCGGCGCTCGCCATCGCCCACGAGGCGGTCCAGTTCCATGGCGGAATGGGCGTGACCGACGAGCTGGTGATCGGCCATGGCCTCAAGCGGATCCAGATGCTCGCCCGGCTCCACGGCGACCCTGGCGTGGCCGCGGCCCGCTACGCGGAGGCAGCATGATGGCAACGGCGGCAGCGGCAGCCCACCTCCCCCCGATCGCCGAGGGGCTGTTCGACCCCGGCCCGCCGCCCGCACTCATCGGCGGGCGCGACCGGGCGACAGGGCGGATCATCTTCCCCTGCCCGGCCGACCATGACCGGTTCGAGCCGGTGCGGCTTCCCTCCGAGGGGCGGATCTGGAGCTGGACGGTGCAGCGCTTCCCGCCCAAGTCGCCGCCCTATGCCGGGCCGGTCGAAACCCCGTTCCGGCCGTTCGCGCTGGGCTATGTCGAGCTCCCCGGCGCAGTCATCGTCGAAAGCCGGCTCGACGGCTTCGCCTTCGAGGAGCTGAAGGTCGGCCTGCCGTGCCGGCTGCGGCTGGTGCCCTTCGGCGAGCGGCTGACCTACGCCTTCGGACCCCCGGACCAGCCCCAGGAGGAGTGACCATGACCGACGTTGCCATCATCGGCGCCGGGATCCACCGCTTCGGCCGCACCGATGGAGTCTCCGGCCTCCAGCAGGGGGTGGCGGCAGCGCGCGACGCGCTCGCCGACGCCGGGGTGCAGTGGTCGGACATCGAGATCGCCTTCGGAGGCTCGGCGGCGGCAGGCAATGCCGACACGATGGTGGCAGAGCTCGGGCTGACCGGCATTCCCTTCATCAACGTGGCCAATGGCTGCGCGACCGGCGGCTCGGCGCTCTATTCCGCAGCCAATGCCATCCGCGCCGGCGAGGCCGATCTCGCCCTTGTCGTCGGGTTCGACAAGCACCCGCGCGGCAGCTTCAACCCCGAACCGGCCGACTGGGGGCTCCCCGACTGGTATGGCGAGACCGGCATGATGCTGACGACCCAGTTCTTCGCGCTGAAGCTCCGGCGCTACATGGAGACCTTCGGGATCACGCCGCTGACGCTCGGCCGGGTCGCCGAGAAGGCCTTTGCCAATGGCGCGCTGGCCCCGCACGCCTGGCGGCGCGAGCCGGTCGATCTCGACACCATCATGAACAGCCAGCTGGTCAACGACCCGCTCACCAAGTTCATGTTCTGCTCGCCGTCGGAGGGCGGGGTGGCGCTGGTGCTCGCCTCGGAGGCGAAAGCAAGGGCGCTCGGCGCGCGGCCGGTGTTCATCAGGGCTGCGACCGTCCGCACCCGGCCGCCCGGCAGCTTCGAGGTCTTCTCGCCCAGCCTCGACCTCGACCGCGGCCCGGCCCCGACCGTGCTCGCCAGCCGCGCCGCGTTCGAGGCTGCCGGGATCGGCCCGGAGGATGTCGACGTCGCCCAGCTCCAGGACACCGAGAGCGGGGCCGAGATCATGCACATGGCCGAGAACGGCTTCTGCGCCGATGGCGACCAGGAGGCCTGGCTGGCCGAGGGCCGCACCCGGATCGGCGGCCAGCTGCCGGTCAACACCGATGGCGGCTGCCTCGCCTGCGGCGAGCCGATCGGCGCCTCGGGCCTCAGGCAGGTCTACGAGAATGTGATCCAGCTGCGCGGTGCCGCTGGCGCCCGCCAGGTCGAGGGCGCCCGCGTCGGCTA
>CALLWN010000291.1 GCA_938016505.1 uncultured Sphingomonadaceae bacterium | reverse complement strand
CGCGGGCGCGGTCCGGATCGCTGACGAGATAGGTCTCGGTCACCTCGAGTTCGAGCCGGGATGCCGGGAACCCGGTTTCGACGAGAACGTCTTCGATCCGGGCCGGAAGGTCGGGATTGCGCAGCTGGGCGACCGAGAGGTTGACGGCGAGATGCAGTCCGTCGAGGTCACGGATCTCCTCGCAGGCCCGACGGAGGGCGAACAGGCCGATGCGGTCGATGAGACCGGTCTCCTCGGCAACGGGAATGAACCGGTCGGGCGGGATTGGCGGACCGTCTCGAGGCGCATGGCGCAGCAGGGCCTCGACGCCTGCGATGCTGCCCGCGGCATCCGACACGATCGGCTGGTAGACCATGTGGAACGCCCCGGCGGCGAGATCTGCGCGCAGCTGTTCGGCAAGCGCATGGGCCTCGGCCTGGCGCCGGTCGAGATCGCCATGGTACCAGCGGCTTCGCCCCTTGCCTTCGCGCTTGGCGGCATAGAGCGCGACATCGGCCCGGCGCAGCAGCTCGCCGGCATCGGTCTCGGCGATCGTCCCGGCTGCCAGCCCGGCGCTGGCACCGACGACGAGTGTCCGTTCGTCAATCTGGAACGGCTGGCGCGTGCGTTCGATGAACAGCTCGACCAGGACTTCGAGCCGGCGCGCAGCATCTTCGCCGGCCGTTGCCATCGCGAATTCGTCCCCGCCGAGACGGGCAACGCTGGCGCCATCGCCAACGATATCGTGAAGCGCGCGAGCCGCGGCCAGCAAGAGCTGGTCGCCGACGGCATGGCCGTAGATGTCGTTGACGGACTTGAACCCGTCGAGATCAAGAAGGGCGACGCAGACGGGGCGGTTGGAGAGAAGGTCGCGGCCGACCTGCGCCCGGAACGACCGCCGGTTCGGCAGGCCGGACAGAGCATCCGAAAGTGCGGCAGAGGTCAGCCGACGCGCCATGTCGACGCTGCTCCGGCCAACAATGCCGAGGACAATCAGCGAGAGAAGCAGGGTTGCAACGACAGTTGCAGCCTGCTCGCGGACCGCGGCAAGCCCTGGCCGCGCCGGTGTCCAGGCAAGTGTCACGACCGGGTCGCCGGCGGCTGACCGCAACACCAGTTCGGCCTCGGCAGGGCCTGCCGGGCCAAGACGCAGGCCGCTGAGCCCGATTGACTGGTTGAGTTCGGCGACGAGCCGACTGTCGATCCGCCGGCTCATGACCAGCCATCGCGGCGTCGCATGGGCCGCGAGCAGATCAGGTTTGCGGGGTGTGAGGGCGCCGCTGGCGACAAGCATGGGCGCATCGTGGAAGCGAACCAGGCCCGACATGGTCCGCCCCCCGGTTTCGAGGCGGGACCGCAACGCAGGAACGACCGAAGACATGTCGGCAAGCTCCGCATCGGCGAGCTTCCGCCCGCGGATGAACCCACGAAGCGCCTTCCCGTTTGCGGCGACCAGAAACACGCCGGAATAGCCTGCTGCATCAGCCGAGGCCGGACCCCAGTTCCTGTCGAAGAAGCGGACATCGGGCGTCGGCCCGCGCAGCGCGCTCGCGGCCTCGTCCCAGTGGCTGTTGTCATCGACCAGGGTTTCAAGCCCGCTGAGCCGAAGCTCCACGGCGGCAAGGAGGAGCGCCTCCTCGCGAAGGCGGGCGCGCTCGTCCACGACGGCCATGATGGCGGCCAGGTTGATGACAACGACAGACAGCAGGGCAAGAAGCGTGGTGGCAGCCGGAAGGACGGGCCATAGCCGCCCGACGGGAAGTCTCTCACTGCGCATCCTGTCCACGGGTCACGGCGGCAACAGCGCCGCGTTTACGGCGCGCGCCACCTGCCGGCGGCAGGGCACGGTCAGGCCACGAGCCGCAACGCCCCCTGAAGCGGGAGAATGGCAAGCTCGGCGACTGCAGCGCTGATGCGCAAGGTCTCGACAAGGGCCGCGTCGCACCGGAAATGCCGGCCGAGGCGCACCCCGGCAAGACCGCCAGGCGTGGCAAGCTCGACTTCGATCTGGGTCCGGCCATCGCGCGGAAGCGCGCGCAACTGTTGAAAGAGCTGCCATGGGTCGCTGTCGGGGGCAAGCCGGATCCGGACCAGCGCGCGGACATCGCCCGCCAACGACGCGAGTGGCACGGCAGACGCAATGGCAAGCCTCGGCTCGCTGTCGCCTTCGCGCCATTGCAGGTCGACGCCAACCAGAAGGGGTTCGCCGCTCTCGGCTGCATCGCGCAGCACGGGAAACAGGTCCGGCTCGAAGCAGGAGGCGTTGAAGACGCCGCCCTGGTCGGAGATGTCGACACCAAGGTAGCGGGTTTCCGGGCCCTGTTTCTGGCGGTTGCGCCAGAACAGCTTCTCGACGAGCCCCGCCATGGTGACCGTTTCGCGGGTGCCGGGCCGCCCTGCCGGGCGTTCGCGGACCGCGCGCGAGGTCACCACCGCGTGGGCCGCAAGGACCAGGGCGTGCCGCTCGACCGGATGCCCGGAGAGAAAGAAACCGAAGGCCTCGCGCTCGTGGGCAAGGGCTTCACCAAGCCGCCACGGTTCGCCGGGTGGAAGCGGAACGGCCATCGCGCTGCCGCCGCCATCGCCGAACAGGCCGCCCTGCCCGGTCTCCCGGGCGCGCGCTGCGGCCTGCGCGGTGGCAAGAAGCATGTCGGCGGCTGCATGGACCCGATCGCGGCGCGGCTCGAGACAATCGAAGGCTCCGGCCGCGGCCAGCGCCTCGACCTGCCGCCTGTTGAGCGGGCGCGGATCGACCCGTGCCGCCCAGTCATCAAGCGAGCGGAACGGGCCGCCCCGCGCGCGTTCTGCTGCAAGCGCCTCCATCGCGGCCTGGCCCACCCCCTTGAGCGCACCGAGTGCGTAGCGGACGACAGGGGTGCCGCCCTGATCCTCCACCGTGAAGTCGGCGCCGCTTGCATTCACGTCGGGGGGGAGCAGCGTGACCCCGTTGCGGCGCATGTCGTCGACCAGAAGCCGGATCTTGTCGGTATCGGCGATGTCGAAGGCGAGCGAGGCCGCGAAGAAGGCGGCCGGGTGGTGGGCCTTGAGCCACGCGGTCTGATAGGCGACGAGGGCATAGGCAGCGGCGTGGCTCTTGTTGAACCCGTAGCCAGCGAATTTCTCGAC
>CALLWN010000290.1 GCA_938016505.1 uncultured Sphingomonadaceae bacterium | reverse complement strand
TCGAATATGGGCTGCTCGGCATTGCGATGAGCCGCTTTGCCGGCACCTGGGTGGGCTTCAAGGCGACCGCCGACACGGTCGAGACCTCGGCGACGGTCGACACCGCGGCCGAGCGGCGGGCGATCATCGTGCCCGACTTCGCCTTCCCGGAAGGCGGCGTCCACATCCGCCCCAACGACATCTGGCGCGAGGAGGACACGAGGCTCCAGCGCTTCAAGGGCTTTGCCGCCATGGCGTTCGCGAGGGCCAACGGGATCGACCGGCTGGTCTTCGACAGCCCGCGGCCGCGCTTCGGGATCCTGACGACGGGCAAGGCCTACACCGACACGCTGGAGGCGCTCCATGCGCTTGGCATCGACGCGGGCGTGGCGCGCGACATCGGGCTCAGGCTCTACAAGGTGGGGATGCCGTGGCCGCTGGAGCCCGACGGGGTGCGGGCCTTCGCGCAGGGGCTCGAGGAGATCCTCGTCATCGAGGAGAAGCGCGAGTTCATCGAGCATCAGCTCAAGTGGCAGCTCTACAACTGGAAGCCCGATGTGCGGCCGGTGGTGGTGGGCAAGCATGACGAGGCGGGCGACTGGCTGCTTTCGCCCGACAATGAGCTGACTCCGGGCATGATCGCCCATGTGATCGCGGCGCGGATCAGCCGGTTCCACGCGACCGACCGGGTGCGGGAGGCGCTGGCCTATTTCGCCCGCCGCGAGGCGCTGGCGAAGGATTTCGCGCCGCCCATCAGGCGCTCGCCCTGGTTCTGCTCGGGCTGCCCGCACAACACCTCGACGAAGGTGCCCGAGGGGAGCCGGGCGCTCGCCGGGATCGGCTGCCACATCATGGCGCTGTGGATGGACCGGGCCCAGACCTTCACCCAGATGGGGGGCGAGGGGGTGACCTGGGTGGGCGAAGCCCCGTTCGTTGGCGAGAGCCATGTGTTTGCCAATCTGGGTGACGGCACCTACGAGCATTCGGGTCTGCTCGCGATCCGCCAGGCGATCGCAGCCAGGGTGAACATCACCTACAAGATCCTCTACAATGACGCGGTGGCGATGACCGGGGGCCAGCCGGTGGAGGGCGGGCTGACGGTGCCGATGATCGCCCGGCAGATGCTGGCCGAGGGAGCGGCGAAGGTGGCGGTGCTGACCGAGGACCTCGACCGCTACCAGACGGTCGAGCTGCCGCCCGAGGTGCGCGTGCGCGACCGGGGCGAGCTCGAGCCGGTGTCGCTCGAGTTCCGGGCGACGCCGGGCACCACGGTCATCATCTACGACCAGACCTGCGCTGCCGAGAAGCGCCGGCGCCGCAAGCGCGGGCTGATGGCCGACCCGGACCGGCGCGTCGTCATCAATCCTGCCGTCTGCGAGGGCTGCGGCGACTGCTCGGTGCAGTCGAACTGCGTCTCGATCGAGCCGCTCGAGACCGAATTCGGCCGCAAGCGGCGGATCAACCAGTCGAGCTGCAACAAGGATTTCTCGTGTCTGAAGGGCTTCTGCCCGAGCTTCGTCTCGGTCTCGGGCGGCACGCTCCGCAAGCCGGATGCGAAGGCGCTTCCGCTCGACGGCATTCCCGAGCCGGTGCCGGCGCCGCTGGCCCATGACCATTCGATCCTGGTGACGGGGATCGGCGGGACCGGGGTTCTGACCGTGTCGGCGCTTCTCGGGATGGCGGCGCACATCGCCGGGCTTGCCTCGACCACGGCCGACATGGCCGGCCTTGCCCAGAAGGGCGGCGCGGTGTGGAGCGCGGTCAGGATCGCGAGGACCAACGCCCAGATTCTCAGCCCGCGCATCATCACTGGCGGTGCCGACCTGCTGATCGCCTGCGATTCGGTGGTGGCGGCCGACAAGGCGGCAGCCGACATGCTCTCGACGGCGCGGACCCACGCGGTTGCCAATGCCGACATCGCGCCCACCGCCGAGTTCGTGAAGAACCGCGACCTCGACTTCCGCGCCGGCCTGGTGCGCCGCCAGATCGAGCGGGCGACCCGCGCGGCCGATTTCGTCGCCGCCGAGCGGATCGCGACCGAGCTCATGGGGGACGCGATCGCCGCCAACATCCTGCTGCTTGGCTATGCCGTGCAGAAGGGCCTGGTGCCGCTGCCGCTCGCCGCGATCGAGAAGGCGATCGAGCTCAATGGAGTGGCCGTCGGGTTCAACCGCCAGGCGCTCACGCTTGGCCGGCTGCTGGCGCACGCGCCCGAGCGGGTCGAGGCGCTGCTCGCGCCCGAGGCGCGGCCGGCAACGCTCGACGAGGGGATCGCCCGGCGCGCGGCCGATCTTGCGGCGTGGGGCGATGCGCGCTGGGCCGCGCGCTACACGGCGCTGGTCGAACGGGTGCGGGCGGCGGAGGCGGCGGTGGCGCCGGGTTCGACCGCGCTCACCGAGGCGGTGATGCGCGCGGCCCACAAGCTGATGGCCTACAAGGACGAGTATGAAGTGGCCCGGCTCCAGCTCGAAGGGCTCGGGCCGCTTCTTGACTCGACCTTCGCCGAGCGGCGGGGGCTGACCTTCCACCTCTCCCCTCCCCTCCTTGCCCGGACCGACCCGGCGACGGGGCGGCCGCGGAAACATGCCTTCCCCGGCTGGGTGGCGCTGCCGATGTTCCGGCTGCTGCGGGCGATGAAGCCGCTCAGGGGCACGGCGTTCGACCCGTTTGGCCGCGCGGCGGAGCGGGTGGCCGAGCGCGCGGCGATCCCGGCCTATGAGGCCGAGGTGGAGAAGCTGATTGCCGGGCTCGATGCCGGGCGGCTCGAGCTTGCCGCGGCGATCGCGCGGCTGCCGCTCGACGTGCGCGGCTTCGGGCCGGTGAAGGCGGACGCCGAGGCGAAGGTTGCCGCGCGCCGGCGCGCGCTGTGGGCCCGGTGGTAGCGCGAGGAGGCAAGGGTCGCGGCCTGACCGCTCGAAAATGCCATGACTGTTCGCCCCCGTTGGATTAACCTTTCCGACAAGGGGGGAGGGACGATGCGGAGACCAGGACCAGGGGGACCGCTTGCAGCACTCGCTGCCCTGCTGATCCTCGCCGGGTGCAGCCAGAAGGCCGCCGAGGTGGCGCCACCGCCGGACGGATCCGGGGACCTTGCCACCGCGCCGTTCCCGGACGGGCCGCCGCCGACGATGGCGCGGCCGCCGGCCGCCGCTGGCGACGGCGACAGGGACAGCGACAGGGACAGCGACAGGGACGCGGGGGAGACACGGGCGGTGGAGGTGCCGGCTCCGGCGCCTGTACCGACGCCTGTACCTGCGCCCGCCCCGGGGCCGCAGGCGCCAGTGACACAGGGTGGAGCAGCCGGGGGCGCGCTGCCCTGGTGCGACCTTGTCGAGGAGCGGATGCCGGCGGAGGCGTGCGCGACGCTGGGCAATGTCGCGCGCGGGACCGGCGCCTTCAGGACGCCCGAGCGGATGAGGAAGGGCGAGCAGACGAGCGTGACCCTCCTCGTCTCGCGCACC
>CALLWN010000289.1 GCA_938016505.1 uncultured Sphingomonadaceae bacterium | reverse complement strand
GTCGTCGCCTTCGGCGACGTGTAGGAGAAGAAGGGCTGGATGAAGGTCGCCGAGATGTCCGACCGGTCCGCCTTCCCGGCCACCGACCAGATATGGTTCATGAGGATCCCGTAGGTCAGCCGGCCGTCGATCCGGAGCACGACTGCCGTCGGCCCCATCCCGAGCTTGCCCGACCCCAGCGCCCGGTCGGTCGCGGTCGGCAGCAGGAACACCGGCCCCGCCCCCCAGACGATGCCCGAAGACGTCGGCTTCGCCGGCGAGAAGAACAGGCTCTGCACCGTGTCGCCAAGCCCGGTCTGGGAGCCGCCGGGCGCAGTCAGGTCGCTCTGGTGCACGATCGGCAGGATCGTGCGCGAGATCAGGTTCGATTTCGCGTTGAGCGTGACCGGCACCACCGGCTGGATGTTGAGCACATAGCGGAAACCCTCGTCCGCCGGCCCCCCGCCGAAGTCGAGATTGTTCTGCAGCGGCACCGAGATGAGGCTCGCCAGCGGGTTGGCGAGCTGCTGGGCAAGGTCGGCATCTCCCCCGCCGCCATCCGGCGCCTGCGCGGCCGCCGCCGTCGCCAGCGCGAGCCAGCCAGCCATCACGGCCGCCGTCGTCCATCTCGTCATCGGGGATCCTCCGGGCACACGGGTTGCACAAACGACCCCGCTCCTGCCCGATCCGCCCGCGCGGAATTGTCAGCAACGGTGCAATTCCGCCGCCCAGCCTCCCCCCGCCCTTCCCCGAACCCCGCTCAGGGCCGCCCCTTCATCCGCTTCGCCCGGATCTTCCCCCAGCGGTCGGTCCGCGTGCCCGGCCTGCCGCTCGCGGCCTGCGGCGCAACGGGCGCCGCCGGCGCACCGGGCAGGCCAAGCTCGCCTGCCTCCAGCCGGCGGATCTCGTCACGCAACCGCGCCGCCTCCTCGAACTCGAGATTGGCGGCAGCATCGTGCATCCGCTTCTCCAGCTCGGCGATGTGCGCTGCCAGATTGTGGCCGACAAGGTGCGGGGTCTCGGCGTCGATCTCGACCGTCAGATGGTCCTTCGCAGCGACATGGCCGATGATGTCGGCAACCGCCTTCCGGACCGTCTCGGGCGTGATGCCGTGCGCTGCGTTCCACGCCAGCTGCTTCGCCCGCCGCCGCTCGGTCTCGGCCAGCGCGCGCTCCATCGACCCGGTCACATAATCGGCATAGAGGATGACCCGCCCGTCGGCGTTCCGCGCTGCCCGGCCGATCGTCTGGACCAGTGACGTCTCCGAGCGCAGGAATCCCTCCTTGTCGGCATCGAGAATGGCGACCAGCCCGCATTCGGGAATGTCGAGCCCCTCGCGCAGCAGGTTGATCCCGACCAGCACATCATAGACCCCGAGCCGCAAGTCACGGATCAGCGCGATCCGCTCAAGCGTCTCCACGTCCGAGTGCATGTAGCGCACGCGCAAGCCCGCCTCGTGCAGATACTCGGTCAGATCCTCGGCCATCTTCTTGGTGAGCGTCGTCACCAGCGTGCGGTAACCCTTCGCGGCAGTCGCCTTCGCCTCGGCGATCAGGTCATCGACCTGGTCCTCGACCGGGCGCACCTCGACCGGCGGGTCGACGAGGCCCGTCGGCCGGATCACCTGCTCGACGAACACGCCCCCGGTCTGCGCCATCTCCCACGGTCCCGGGGTCGCCGACACGCAGATGGTCTGCGGCCGCATCCGGTCCCACTCCTCGAAGCGCAAGGGCCGGTTGTCGACACAGCTCGGCAGCCGGAAGCCATATTCGGCAAGCGTCACCTTCCGCGCCCGGTCGCCGCGCGCCATCCCGCCCACCTGCGGGATGGTCACATGGCTCTCGTCCACGAACAGCAGCGCAGTGTCAGGAAGATATTCGAACAGGGTCGGCGGCGGCTCGCCCGGCAGCCGCCCGGTCAGGAACCGGGAATAATTCTCGATCCCCGCGCAGCTCCCGGTCGCCGCGATCATCTCGAGGTCGAACCGGGTGCGCTGCTCCAGCCGCTGCGCCTCGAGCAGCCGCCCCTCCGCCTCCAGTTCCTTCAGCCGCTCGGCCAGTTCATGGCGGATCGCCTCGACCGCCTGGGCGAGCGTCGGCCCAGGCGTCACATAGTGGGAATTGGCATAGACCTTCACCCGCTCGAGGCTTGCAATCCGGTTGCCCGTCAGCGGGTCGAACTCGGTGATCGCCTCCACCTCGTCGCCGAAGAAGGAAATCCGCCACGCCATGTCCTCATAGTGCGAGGGGAAGACCTCCAGCGTGTCGCCGCGCAGCCGGAAGCACCCCCGGCCGAAGCCCGCATCGCTGCGCCTGTACTGGAGCGCGACGAGCTTCCGCACGATCTCGCGCATGTCGGCGCTCTGGCCCTTCTGCAGGCTGAAGGTCATCGCCGAATAGGTCTCGACCGAGCCGATGCCATAGAGGCACGAGACCGAGGCCACGATCAGCACATCGTCGCGCTCGAGCAGCGCCCGGGTCGCCGCGTGGCGCATCCGGTCGATCGCCTCGTTGACCGAGCTTTCCTTCTCGATATAGGTGTCCGACCGTGGCACATAGGCCTCGGGCTGATAATAATCATAGTAGCTGACAAAATACTCGACAGCATTTTCCGGAAAGAAGGACTTGAACTCGCCATAGAGCTGCGCTGCGAGGATCTTGTTCGGCGCCAGCACCAGCGCCGGCCGCTGCAGTTCCTCTATCACCTTGGCCATGGTGAAGGTCTTGCCGCTGCCGGTCACGCCCAGCAGCACCTGGTCGCGCTCGCCGCGGCGCACCTCCTTCACCAGCTCGGCAATCGCCGCCGGCTGGTCGCCCGCGGGCGCATAGTCCGAGACCAGCCGGAACGGCTTGCCCCCCTCGCTCTTCTCCGGCCGCGCCGGCCGGTTCGGCACGAAATCGGCAGCCAGCGGGATCTCGTCGAGGCTGGTGCGGATCGCGATCGCCATGCGCCTATCTAGGCGCGCTTCTCCTCCACCGGAAGGACCTCGCCGATGCCCCTTCGCAGCGCCCCCGCCGGTCGCTAGCGTCCGCTGCCATGCGCTGGCTCCTTCTCCTGCTGCTGCTTGCCGGCTGCGGCAAGCTCGAAACCCCGGCCCCGCCGCGCGCGCCGGCCGAGCCGGTCCTCGCGCCGCAGGTTTCCCGGGTCGCCCTCGACATCGAAGCCCCGCTCCCCGAGATCCGCGCCGCGCTCGAAGCCGCAGTGCCCAGGACCGTCTTCAGCATCGACGAGGTCCGCGACGCCTGCGTCCCCCCCGGCCTCAAGTGCCAGATCGTCGGCGACGTGGTCCGCGGGCCGATCCGCGTGACGGGCCGGGGCAACCGTCTCACCCTGTCGATGCCGCTCAGCGGCCAGGTGAAGGCCCGCAAAATCCTTGGAGTCATCGCCACCCCGAGGGCGACCGGCAGGGCCACGGTCACTGCAACCGTCGGCCTGAAGATCCAGCGCGACTGGAAACCGGTGCCCGACGTGAAACTCGCCTGGCGCTGGCAGGAGCCGCCCGGCGTGAAGATCGGGCCCCGGCGCTTCACCTTCCAGCACCAGGTCGATGCCGAGCTGGCGAAGCTCGCCGCCAGGATCGAAGCCGCGCTTCCCGCCCAGCTCGAGAAGCTCCGCCCGCGCGCCGCCATGGCCGACGGCTGGGCGAGAGCCCACAGCTCGATCCTGCTCAACCGCGCGAACCCGGAGGTCTGGATGCGCCTCACCCCGCGCGCGGTCGCAGTGGGCGACATCAGGGTCGGCACCGAGAAGGCCGTCCTCCCGCTCGTCATCGAGGCCGAAACCGAGACCTTCGTCGGCTCCCGCCCGCCCGATCCGCCCGTCGGCCCGCCGCCGCCGCCCGCGAAGCTCGCGGCCGACGGCTTCCGCCTCGTGATCCCGGTCGTCGCCGACTGGGCCGTGCTCGAGGAGGTGCTGGAAAAGGCCCTGAAAAAGGCTGCCGAGAGGGGCATCACCGTGCCCGTCCTCGGCACGGTCGATGCCAGCTTCGGCCGGCCCACCCTCTACGCCACCAGCGGCGGCCGGGTCGCCGTCGGCCTGCCGCTCGATGCCCGCGCCGGCCCCGTGCGCGCGCGCGGCCTCGTCTGGCTCACCGCCGAGGTCTGGAACGCGCCCGACACCCAGACGCTCGAGATCAGGAACCTCGAGGTGACCGGCGATCTTGCCGGCGCACAGGGCCGGCTTCTGCTCGCGGTCGCAAAGGCCGATCCGGTCAGAGAGGCGATCGCGGCCGAGCTCGGCCAGAATTTCACCCGCGATTTCGCGACGCTGATGGCGAAGATCGACCGCGCCCTGACCGGCAAGCGCATCGGCGCCTTCCTCCTCGACGCCCAAATCACCGAAACCCGCAACGGCGTCGTCCGCCCGCTCGGCCAGGGCGCCTTCCTTTTGGTCGAGGCCCGAGGGAACGCCCGCCTCGCCTGGGCGCCCGACTGAGGCCCCACCCCGGCCACCACGGCC
>CALLWN010000288.1 GCA_938016505.1 uncultured Sphingomonadaceae bacterium | reverse complement strand
CCAGACCGTCTATGCGGCCGTCGACGGTGCTGTCGCGGCCCCCACGGCCGGCCTCCACTTCACTCCAGCCCTCCTCGCAGCGCTCGATGCCGCCGGCATCCAGCGCGAGACGGTCACGCTGCACGTGGGCGCAGGCACCTTCCTTCCCGTCAAGGCGGAGCGCACCGAGGACCACCGCATGCACGCCGAGTGGGGTAGCGTCGCGCCCGAGGTTGCCGGGCGGCTTCGCGCAGCGCGGGCGGAAGGCCGCCGCATCCTCGCAGTCGGCACCACCTCGCTCCGTCTCCTCGAAGCCTCCGGCCTCCAGCCCTTCTCCGGCACGACCGACATCTTCATCACGCCGGGCTACCGGTTCTGCGCCGTCGATGGCCTGATGACCAACTTCCACCTGCCGCGCTCGACGCTCTTCATGCTGGTTTCGGCGCTGATGGGCCTCGAGACCATGCAGGCCGCCTACGCCCATGCCATCAGGGCGGGCTACCGCTTCTACAGCTATGGCGACAGCTCGCTCCTGCTGCCCAATGGCTGAGCTCTTCCGCTTCACGCTCCACGCGACCGACGGCCGGGCCCGCACCGGCGTCATCGACACACCGCGCGGGCCGGTGCGCACGCCGGCCTTCATGCCGGTCGGCACGGCCGCAACCGTCAAGGGGATGAAACCGGCCGACGTCAGGGCGTCGGGCGCCGACATCCTGCTCGGCAACACCTACCACCTGATGCTGCGCCCCGGCGCCGAGAGGGTGGCACGCCTCGGCGGCCTCCACCGCTTCATGGACTGGCCGCACCCGATCCTGACCGATTCGGGCGGCTACCAGGTGATGAGCCTCGGCGATCTCGTGAAGGTGCGCGAGGAAGGGGTGGAGTTCCGCTCGCACCTCGATGGCACGCGCCACTTCGTCAGCCCCGAGCGGTCGATCGCGATCCAGCAGCTGCTGGGCAGCGACATCCTCATGGCGTTCGACGAGTGCACGAAACACCCGGCCACCCACGCCGAGGCCGCACGATCGATGAACCTCTCGATGCGCTGGGCGAAGCGCTCCCGCACCGCATTCCTCGAACGAAGGCCCGAGGGCGCTGCCCTCTTCGGGATCCAGCAGGGCGCGCTGTTTGCGGATCTGCGCCGGGAGTCGGCCGAGCGTCTCGTCGCCATCGGCTTCGAGGGCTATGCGATCGGCGGGCTCGCCGTGGGCGAGGGGCAGGCCGCGATGTTCGAGGTTCTCGACCATGCGCCCGGCCAGCTTCCGGCCGACCGGCCGCGCTACCTGATGGGCGTGGGCAAGCCGGCCGACATCCTCGGTGCCGTGCTGCGCGGCGTCGACATGTTCGATTGCGTGCTCCCCACCCGCTCGGGTCGCACGGCCCAGGCCTTCACCCGGGCTGGCACGCTCAACCTCAGGAACGCCCGCTTCGCCGAGGACATGGGCCCGCTCGACCCGGGCTGCCCCTGCCCGGTGTGTGCGCGCGTCTCCCGGGCCTATCTCCACCACCTGTTCAGGGCCGGCGAGATGCTCGGCCCGATGCTTCTGACCGAGCACAACCTCTGGCATTACCAGGAAATGATGGCGGGGATGCGCGCCGCGATCGCACAGGGCAAGGCCGAGGCCTTCGCGCGAGACTGGGTTCAGGCCGGGGACTGAAGCTCTGCCACTCTCGCCGCCGTGGGCTGGTGGCGCATGAGAAAGGCCCGCACATCGGCAGCGCTCTCGTCCGGCGCCTCCTCCTGCGGGATATGACCCACGCCATCATAGATGACGAGCTCGGCCTGCGGCAGCGCCGCCTTGAACCATTGCGCCGCCTCCGGCGGGAACAGCCGGTCCTCGCTGCCCCAGAGGATGAGCACGGGGAGATCGGCAAGGGCCGCCAGCGTATCGGCCCCGAACGGCTCGCGCGGGGTTGCAAAGCGGGCGATGGTCGCTGCCCGGTTGCCGGGATGGCGGAGCAGCTCCCAGTAGCGGTCGACCTTGCCGGGCGAGGCTGCGGCCTTGACGCTGGTCGACTGGTCGAGCGAGCGTTCGATCATCGCCCGCGGCGTCACATGCTCGGCGAGCTGGCGGACACCCGGCATGCCGGCGATCCGGAAGCCGAGCGGGGGCTTGCCGCGGGATGGCAGCCGCGCCCCGGCCGAGTCGACCAGAACCAGCGCCGAAACCCGCTCCGGGTGGGCCAGCGCATAGCGGATGGCGACCAGCCCACCCATCGAGTTGCCGCCGACGCCCATGCGTTCGATCCCGAGCCTCGCGCGGACCGCCTCGACCGTCGCGGCCATGCAGCTGCCCGAATAGCAGCCGGAAGGAGTGGGCCCGGTCAGCCCATGGCCCTGAAGGTCGAGAGTGACGACCCGATAATCGGCCGCCAGCCGCTCGACCCATGGCTCCCAAGTGTGGAGCGAGGCGTTCGACCCGTGAAGGAGCAGCAGCACCGGGGCGTCGCGCGGACCCTCGTCGCGGACGTGCACGGCGAACCCCGGCTCGAGCTCGAGAAACTGCGAGGCGGCATTCGCGTAGCGCGCCCGCAGCGTCTCGACCGGCACGTCGGGGGTGCGGACGGCGAGGAACGCCACCAGCAGGAGCCCGGCGAGCCCCGCGAGGCCCATGAGAAACCTTCTCACCGCTTCGGCAGCGAGACCGGCAGCCCGTCCTTCGGCCGCGGAATGGGGACCATCCGGAACTCGGCCCGGTAGCCTTCCGGGAGCACGATTCGCCGGTCGGAGAGCAGGCGGAACATGAAGGCGCGGGCCTGCATGATGGCGAAGTGGAGCCCGAGGCACATGTGCGCGCCACCGCCGAACGGCACCCAGGCATATTTGTGCCTGCTGGCCGACATCTGGGTCGTGAACCTGAGCGGATCGAACCGCTCCGGGTCGGGCCAGTGCTCGGGCATCATGTGGGTGTACATCGGGTTGACCCCGACGCCCGCGCCGGCAGGGATCCGATAGCCCATGAACTCGAACTCCCTGAGCGCCCGGCGCGGGATCATCGGCACCGGTGGCACCAGCCTCAGCGCCTCCTTGAAGGCCATTTCGACCAGCTCGAGCTCGCCGAGCGCCTCGTGCGGGAGCCGGTCGCCGTGGCGGGCGCGCACGCCGTCCACCTCCTCGCGCAGCTTCTCCTGCCACTCGGGATTGATGCCGAGATAGTAGACGAGGCTGGTGAGCGAAGATGTCAGCGTGTCGTGCGCGGCCATCATCAGGAAGTTCATGTGATCGATGATTTCCTGGTCGGTCAGCAGCTTGCCGTTTTCGTCCTCGGCGTTGCAGATCTGGGTGAAGATGTCGTCGGCCTCCCGGCCGCGCCGCTTCGGGATCTCGCGGGCGAAATAGGCCGACATATATGCCCGCCCCTTCACGCCGCGGCGCATCCGGGTGAAGGGAAGCGGCTTCCTGACCACTGCAACCGCTGCCAGCACCATGTCCATGAAGGCGCGGTTGATGTCCCTCGCTTCCGGCCCCCACGGCACGCCGAGGAAGGAGCCGGCGGCGAGATCGAGGGTGAGATCCTTGATCGCGGGATAGAAGGGCATCGGCCGGTCGGCCGGCCAGCGAGCGACGGTGCGGTCGATCCCCTCTGTCAGCCCGGCGAGATAGGCCTTCATCGGCGCCGGCTTGAACGCGACCGAAAGCGTCTTGCGGTGCAGCCGGTGCTGCTCGAAGTCCATCAGCATCAGGCCGTTGGGAAAGAGCCTGTCGAGCACCGGGTCCCAGCCCAGCTTGGAGGAGAAGATGCGGTCCCTGTTGAAGAGCACCAGCTCATTGGCCTCGGGGCCGAGAAGCGTCACGCCCCAGCCGAAATTGTCCTGCCGGCGGAACACCGGGCCATAGGTGGCGGCGAGCCGGTTCACGGTGCCGCGCGGATCCTTCAGGAACTGGATCGTGCGCCATGTGCGAAACCGCGCCGGCGGCGGCCCGGGCACATGGGCAAGCTGCGCGAAGCTGAGCGGCGCCAGCGCCGGATACAGCTCTTCGGCGCGGACGGGAACGTTCATGGCAGACGCCTCCAGCAAAAAACTGCGGAGCGAGCATACGCATCTTTTCGCACCGCTTCAACTCGACCCGCATCCGGGCAGCAGCCGGAGGCCCGCAATCGTCGACCGTCGGAAGAGGCTCTAGGACCATTCCATGTCTGACTATCGGCACAGAAATTATGAAGCCTACGCGGAGGGTTCACGCAGGGCTGCCGTGGTGATCTCGGACATCCTCCAGCGGTGGCTCGCGCCGTCCACCCTGCTCGACGTCGGGTGCGGCCCCGGCACCTTCCTCGATCCGTTCCGGGCACAGGGCTGCACCGTGGTGCATGGCATGGATGGGCGGTGGAGCCCGCTCGCCGGCAAGCGCGCCGACGTGGCGCTGGTCGATTTTGCCTCGGATCCTCCGGACCGCTGGGCGGCGGCGCGCCCGCTGCCGCGCTACGATCTCGTGCTGTCGCTCGAGGTCGCCGAGCATGTGCGGCCCGCGCTCGCAGATGCGTTCCTTGCCTTTCTCGCTGGCTCGGGCGACACCATCGCCTTCTCTGCTGCCATCCCGCTGCAGGGCGGCCAGCACCATGTGAACGAGCAGTGGCCCGGCTACTGGATCAGCCGGTTCGCAGCACATGGCTTCGCGCCCTTCGACATCCTTCGGCTTGCACTCTGGGAGCGCAGGGAAGTTCCGGCCTGGTACCGGCAGAACATCCTGCTCTTCTTTCGCGGCGAGATCCCGCCCCGCGTGCGAGAGGAAGGCGAGCGGCTGGCGCTGCGCCGGCTCCACCAGCCGATGGCGCTGGTCCACCCCGATTTCTACGAGCGGCGGCTCGGGCGGATCCTGCTCGCGCTGTCGCGGCCGCACCGCTTCCTTGCCCTGCTGGCGCGCGAGCGGCGCACCGGCGTGCGCGAGACCCCGCGGCTGCGCTGAGTCCCGGCCCGGGTGCCGGCGGCTCAGGCGGCCTGCGCCGGGCGGGCCCTGCGCGCGTCGGCCAGTTCCTCGGCGAGCAGGAAGGCGAGCTCGAGCGCCTGGCCGGCGTTGAGCCGGGGGTCGCAATGGGTGTGGTAGCGGTCGGCGAGCGTCTCGTCGGTGACGGCGATGGCCCCGCCCGTGCACTCGGTCACATTCTGGCCGGTCATCTCGATGTGGATTCCGCCGGGATGGGTGCCCTCGGCGCGGTGAACGGCAAACACCTGCCGCACTTCGGCGAGGATCCGCTCGAACGGCCGGGTCTTGAGACCGGAGGCCGACTTGATGGTGTTGCCGTGCATCGGGTCGCACGACCAGATGACGTGGCGGCCCTCGCGCGCCACGGCCCTGATCAGCGCGGGGAGGTGCGCCTCCACCCTGTCGGCCCCGAACCGGGTGATGAGGGTGAGCCGGCCCGGCTCGTTGGCCGGGTTGAGCGTGTCGATGAGGCGCAGCAGCGCGTCGGGCGTGAGGCTTGGCCCGCACTTGAGGCCCACCGGGTTCACCACGCCGCGGAGGAACTCGACATGGGCCGAGCCGGGAAAGCGGGTGCGGTCGCCGATCCACAGGAAATGCGCCGAGGTGTCGACCCAGTCGCCGGTCAGGCTGTCCTGCCGGGTCATCGCCTCCTCGTAGCCGAGGAGCAGCGCCTCGTGGCTGGTATAGAACTCGGTGCCCTTCAGTTGCGGCACGGTGTCCGGCGAGATCCCGCAGGCCTCCATGAAGGCGAGCGCCTCGCCGATGCGCCCTGCCACCTCGGCGTAGCGTTCGGCCCAGGGCGAGCGGGCCATGAAGTCGAGGTTCCACTTGTGGACCTGGTGGAGATTGGCATAGCCGCCGGTTGCAAAGGCGCGAAGCAGGTTGAGCGTGGCGGCCGCCTGCATGTAGGCGCGCTTCTGCCGCTCCGGATCGGGCACCCGGGCCTCGGCGGCAAAGCCGATGTCGTTCACGATATCGCCCCGGTAGGAGGGGAGCGCCACGCCGTCCTGCTCTTCCATGTCGGCCGAACGTGGCTTGGCAAACTGCCCGGCCATCCGCCCCACCTTCACCACCGGCATGTGGCTTGCAAAGGTGAGGGTGACTGCCATCTGCAGGATCACCCGGAAGGTGTCGCGGATGGTGTTGGGGTGGAACTCGGCGAAGCTCTCGGCGCAGTCCCCGCCCTGGAGAAGAAAGGCCCGGCCGGCCGCAACCTCGGCAAGACGGGCCTTCAGCTCGCGGGCCTCCCCGGCGAACACGAGCGGCGGATAGCTCCGCATCTCGGCCTCGACCCGGGCCGCGTGCGCCGCATCGGGCCACGCCGGCAGCTGGCGGGCCTCGGCCGCGCGCCACGAGGAAGGAGTCCATGGTCTCGTCATCGGGTGCGCCTCATGCACCCGAAGGCGCGGGCGGGCAAGCCTCAGCCCGGGCTGGCGGGAATCCAGTTGCCATGGAAACCGGGCGGGATCCGCCGGGGGATGCGCACCTCCGCGACCGGCGGGCCAGCGATCTCGGCCGCGTCGAGAATCATGAGCGCGCTCCGTCCCTCGTCCGGCCAGGCGACGAGACCCATCAGCCAGCCCTCGGTCTCGCCCGGGCCGCGCGGCACATGGACAAACTCGCCCACCATCGCCCCGAGCCCGAAATCATGCGCGCTCGTCGTCCCGGCCACCACGTCGTGGGCGAGGAGCCGCGGCGTGGCAATGACCGATGCCGTGTCGACCTCGGCGGTCCACACCCGGCCATGCTGGCGGCCGGTCCGCCGCTCGTCGATCCGCGGAAACTCCTGCGGCCGGTCGTCGAGCACGCGCCGGGCAACCGTGCCGGCTGCCGGGTCGATGGTCCATCGCTCGAAGGTGATCCGCTTCGCATCCGGGCCGCCGCCCGCAGTCGTGAACATGCTGTCGTGGGCAACGAGGTCACAGACGATCGTGCCGTCGCCGGCCTCGAAGGCGTTGGCCGGGTGGAAGACATAGCAGGGGTCGACCGCGCACCAGCGGATCGTGCTGCCGGGGGCATCGAGCCCGAGGACGCCGACCCGGCTGGCGTGCTTCGGGTTCCAAGCCAGCGGAAAGCGGAAACCCCTGACATAGCGGTCGAGCGCGAAAGTGACTGGCAGGTCGAAGACGAGGACGTGCCGCGCGGTGATGGCGCAGTCATGGATCGACGGCCCGTCGGCGACTGCAATCTCCTCGGCCCGCTCGACGAGCCCCTCGGGCGACACGACGACATGCCAGACCCGCCCGTTGGGCGCACCCTCGTAGCAGATGGCGTGGTGGCGGCCGGTCTCCGGATCGCGATGGGGGTGGGCCGAGAACGGCGTTGTCAGCGTGCCCTGCAGCGGATCATGGGCAAGGGTCGCAAGCTCGGGCGAGAGCTCCACCGGGAAGCCGGCCGCCTCGACGATCGCGTAGATCCGCGCGCCCAGCGCCACCACATTGGTGTTGGCGACATCGGTCATCGGGTGGCGCGGCCCCGGGGCCGGCGCTTCGCCGAGGAAGGCCGAGACCGCGTTCGATCGCACGAAGCGGTTGCGGTACCACAGCGCCCTGCCGCCCTTCAGCCGCACGCCGTGCACCATTCCCTCGCCGAGGAACCAGTGGTGGCTCGGCTGGTGCTCGTGGCCGAGCGGGTTGGCGCCATTGCGCACATAAAGCCCGTCGAGCGCCTCGGGAATGGCCCCCCTGACCTCCAGCCCCTCGAGCGTCGCCTCGTCGGCAAGCGGTGCAAACACCCCGTTCATCCAACGGTTGGGCGCGGGCCGCATCCGCCCCCGGTTGAACCCGGCAAGGGCGCCAAGCCCTGCCCCCACCACGCCGCGAACCGCCGTCTCGATTGCGCCTGCCATCGCCCGTCTCCCTCTCGGGCGAGACTAGCCGGTTCAGCGCATCAGGACCAGTTCTTCCGCCATGGTGGGGTGCAGCGCGACGGTTGCGTCGAGCTGGGCCTTGGTGAGCCCGGCCTTGACGGCCACGGCCAGCGCCTGGAGGATCTCTGGCGCATCCGGGCCGATCATGTGGGCGCCCACCAGCCGGTCGGTTGCAGCATCCACCACCAGCTTGTAGAGCGCGCGCTCGTCGCGGCCGGCCAGCACATTCTTCATCGGCCGGAAATTGGCGGTGAAGATCCTGACCCCGCCGAGCTTCTCGCGCGCCTCGGGCTCGGTCAGCCCGACCGAGGCAAGCGGCGGGTGGCTGAACACCGCCGACGGCACATGGTCATAATCGACCGTCCACGGCGTGGCGCCGAACAGCGTGTCGGCAAGCGCATGGCCTTCGCGGATGGCGATCGGAGTCAGCTGCATCCGGTCGGTCACGTCGCCAACCGCGTGAAGCCAGGGCAGGCTGGTGGTGCCGTGGGCGTCGACCGCGATCTCGCCGCGGTTGCGCCGCGTGACCCCGAGCGCCTCGAGGCCGAGCCCGTCGGCATTGGGGATGCGGCCCACCGCCCACAGCAGCGCATCGGCCTCGACCGCCTGCCCAGAGGCGAGCGCGATCCGCAGGCTGCCGTCGGCCAGTCGCTCGACGGCAGTGGGCGCGCAGTTGAGGCGGATGTCGAGATGCTTCTGCATCGCGATCTGGAGCAGGCGGTCGGCAAGCGCCGGCTCCCAGCCCTTGAGCAGCCGGTTGCCGCGCACGATCTGGGTGACGCGGCAGCCAAGCTCGTGGAAGATCCCGGCGAACTCGTTGGCGATGTAGCCGCCGCCGACGATCGCGATGCGCTCGGGAAGGCGGTCGAGGTGGAAGACCTCGTTCGAGGTGATCCCATGCGCCGCGCCGGGGATGTCCTCAGGCACGTGCGGCCGGGCGCCGGTCGCGACAAGCACGTGGCGCGCCGTCACCTCGCGGTCGCCCACCCGGACCCGCTGCGGGCCGGCAAGCTCGGCACGGGCGTGGAAGCTTTCCACCCCATGGCTGTCGAGCGTGGCCTGGTAGGCCCGGTTCAGCCGGTCGACCTCGGCGAGCACATTGTCCCGTAGCGTCGGCCAGTCGAACCGCTTCGCGCCCAGCTGCCAGCCGAACCGGGCGGCGTCCTCGAGGTCCTCGGCGAAATGGGCACCGATGACGAGCAGCTTCTTGGGCACGCAGCCGCGGATGACGCAGGTGCCGCCCACCCGGTGCTCCTCGGCGATCCCCACCTTCGCGCCATGGCCGGCCGCGATCCGCGCCGAACGCACGCCGCCCGAGCCAGCCCCGATCACGAAATAGTCGAAGTCGAAATCCATGATCCCGGTTACTCGACCGTGACCGACTTGGCGAGGTTGCGCGGCTGGTCGACGTCTGTCCCCTTCACGACCGCGACATGGTAGGCGAGCAGCTGCACCGGCACGGCATAGACGAGCGGTGCGATCAGCGGGTGGGCGCTCGGCATCTCGAGGGTCGCCATGCAGCCGTCACCAGCCGCAGCCAGCCCGGCCCGGTCGGAGACCAGGATCACCTTGCCGCCGCGGGCGCGCACCTCCTGCATGTTGGAGACCGTCTTCTCGAACAGCGGGCCGGAAGGCGCCAGCACGATCACCGGCACCGTCTCGTCGATGAGCGCGATGGGACCGTGCTTCATCTCGCCCGCAGCATAGCCCTCGGCGTGGATATAGCTGATTTCCTTCAACTTCAGCGCGCCTTCGAGCGCCATCGGATAGTCGGGCCCGCGACCCAGGTAGAGCACATCGCGGGCCGGGGCGATGAGCGGCGCAAGCGCGGCAATCGCCGGGTCGAGCGCGAGCGCTGCGTTGATGGCGGCCGGCGCTTCGGCGAGGTGGGTCACAATCTCGCGCTCGTCGTCGCGCGAGAGCCGGCCGCGGGCCCGGGCGAGGTTGGCGGCAAGCGCGGCCAGCACGGCGAGCTGGCAGGTGAAGGCCTTGGTCGAGG
>CALLWN010000287.1 GCA_938016505.1 uncultured Sphingomonadaceae bacterium | reverse complement strand
CCTGGCCCGAGCCCACGCGCCAGCGCCTCCTCGCGGTTGCCGCCCGGGTGCTGGCATGACTGCCCTGATCGCAAGCCGCATCCGCGCGATCCCCGATTTCCCGAAGCCCGGCATCCTGTTCCGCGACCTGACCCCGCTGCTGGCCGACGCCGCAGCCTTCGCCGCCGCAACCGATGCGCTCGCCGGCATCGCCGGCGATTTCGACCTCATCGCCGGGGTCGAGGCGCGCGGCTTCGTCTTCGGTGCAGCGCTTGCCCAGAAGCTGACAAAGGGCCTCCTCCTCATCCGCAAGCCCGGCAAGCTCCCGGGCGAGACCATCGGCTTCGACTATGGCCTCGAATATGGCGAAGACCGGCTCGAGCTCCACCGCCATGATTTGCCGGCCGGCGCGAAGGTCCTGCTCGTCGATGACGTGCTGGCAACCGGCGGTACCGCCCACGCCGCCGTTCGCCTGCTCACCGAAGCGGGCGGGCGTGTCACCCGTGCCATCTTCGTGATCGAACTTGCCGATCTCGGCGGCGCGTCGAGGCTCGGTGTGCCCCACGCCAGCCTCATCCGCTTCTAGCCCCGGTCCCCGGGAAAGCCGGGCTCGGCTCAGCCGTCCACCATCCGGTGCATCACCGTCAACCGCTCGGGGGCTGCAACCAGCCACGGGAACAGTGCGGTCAGCACCAGCTTGCGCTCCTGGTTGCGCGCCCGCACCTTCTGGTGAATGAGCCCCGTCCCGGGCCAGCTTGCCAGCCGGCGCATCGCGATCACCTCCGCCTCCAGCATCAGCTGGTCGTCCGGGTAGACCGGACGCACCCAGCGAAGCCGTTCGGCGCCCGGCATGCCAACAATCGCCACCGGGTTGGCCCGCATGTCCTCGACGACGAGCCGGTTCATCATCGCCGAAACGAGCCAGCCCGAGACCGCCATCCGCGCGAAGATCGGGTGGCCTTCCGCGCCTTCATCCGAGAGAAGGTAGGGCTGCGGGTCGTAGCGGCGCGCGAATTCCATCGCCTCGATCCGGCCGACCGTCACCGGACCCATCCGCACCATGTCGCCCACTGCGAAATCGTCGAACGTCCGCACCCTCCGTCTCCCCTGCCGGCACCTCAGGCCAGCGACACCTCCCGCTCCACGATCGAGATCTGCGGCGCTGCCAGCACCGGCCAGGTCACCTTCGCCGTCAGCACCACCTGGCCATTCTGGTTCCGGGCCTCGAGGGTCTGGGTCACCGTGCCCTGCCCATCGCCAAGCCGTGTGTCCGTGACCTCGGCGTCCACGAACAGCCGGTCCATCGGGCTCACCGGGTTCGGGAACCGGACCTCGTCCCACGCCGGCGGCCCGGCAAGCGCGGCGTGCGTCGCCAGCATGTCGGCATGGAGCGGCTGGAGGCAGACGGCGAGCACGAAGATGGGGCTCGCGATCCGTCCGAACCCGATCGTCGCATGCGGCCCTGCTGCGCCCGGCACCAGCGCGAGCGGGTCGTGGCGCTGGGCGAACGCCTTCGCCTCGCCGCCGTTGACGAGAATGGGCCCGACCTTCAGCCGATCGCCCGGCACGAACTGGTGATAGAGCTTCATGGCGGCGTTAACGGCTGGCCGAGCCAGAGTTTGACGCGAGGGCACGCTGCTGGCAGCGCTCGCCCATGACCCCGAAGATCATGGGCAGCCTCAACGTCACTCCCGACAGCTTCTCCGATGGCGGCAGGCTCGAGACGGCAGCAGCGGCCATCGACGCCGGATTGCGGCTGGCCGAGGCTGGCGCTGCAATTGTCGATGTCGGCGGCGAATCGACCCGCCCCGGCGCTCTCCCGGTCCCGCTCGAGGAGGAGCTCGGCCGGGTGATCCCGGTGGTCGAGGGCCTCGCCCGCCGCGGCGTGCCGGTCTCGATCGACACGCGCAAGGCCCGGGTGATGCGCGAGGGCCTCGCCGCCGGCGCCATCATGCTGAACGATGTCTCGGCCCTCACCCACGATCCCGAGAGCCTTCCGGTCGCAGCATCCTCGTCGGCAACCATCGTCCTCATGCACATGAAGGGCACCCCCGAGACCATGCAGCTGGCGCCGCGCTACGCCGATGTCGTCGCCGAGGTCCGCGCCTTTCTCGATGCCCGGGTCGCCGCCTGCGTCGCGGCCGGAATCCCCGAATCGCGCCTGGTGCGCGACCCCGGACTCGGCTTCGGCAAGGCGCTCATCGGCCGCATCACGGGGGCCGACGTTGACCACCGCCTCCCGGGCAGCCTGGCGCTTGCCCTCCACGCCGCCCGCATGGGCTGTGCCTATGTCCGCGTCCACGATGTTGCCGAAACCGCCCAGGCGCTTGCGGTGTGGGCCGCTTGCAATCCCGACCGGCCCGCGCCACCCTGAACCCCGAAGAAAGGTCTGCCATGTCGATCAACCGCAAGCAGGAACGCGCCGCCCTCACGTTCGAGGAGTGGAGCTTTATTGCCACCACCCACCATCCCGAACTCGGCACCCTGTCCGACCAGGAGCTTTCGGCCGCGCGCACGCGCCTGCGCGCGATGCACGCGAAGGAGCAGGACTTCACCGCCCACAAGGGCCGGGTTGCCCGCGGGACCGCCGAGCCCCGCGGCGCCAGCTTCCCCGGCACGCTCGAGCGACCCCGCTTCAGGAAGCAGATCTTCGCCCAGGCGCTCAGGCGCGTGAACAGCGAAGTCGAGCGTCGCGCTGCAGACGCCGCGTGGCAGGCTGCGCTCGAGGCGCAGAAGGCCGTGCTCGCCGGCAGGCGCGCGGCGGCACCGGGCCGCCCCGCCAACTCGCCCACCGCCCGCATCGGCCCCCCGGCGCGCGCGGGCGCGCCGCGCCGCGGCCACATCAGCGGCAGCCGGGTCGGCAGCACCAGCCAGCAGGGCAAGCGCGCCCAGGCAAAACGGGATCGCTGATCGCTGAGCCGGGCCCGCAGCGGCGCGGTGCGGGCGGCCCCGTCCAATCGGTCGCACTCGCCTTTGCCCGCCCGCCGCCCTATGTCGCAGCCATGACAGACGCGACATTGACCGGCCGCCTCGCTCGCTTCGCGAAGGTCGGCGCCAATCTCGGCGGCTTCGCGGCAGGTGCTGCGGTCGCCCGCGCCGGTGGCCGCGATTTCGCCGACGAGAGGAACGCCCGCGAACTCCGCCGCGTGCTCGGCGAACTCAAGGGCCCGGTCATGAAGCTCGCGCAGATCCTCGGCAACATCCCCGATGCGGTCCCGCCGGAATTTGCCCGCGAGCTCGCCGCCCTCCAGTCCGATGCCCCGCCCATGGGCCCCGGCTTCGTCCGCCGCCGCATGGCCGGCGAGCTTGGCCCCGACTGGCGCGCGCGGTTCGCCGAGTTCCCGCTCGAGGCCGCCGCCGCAGCCTCGCTGGGCCAGGTCCACAAGGCAAGGCTCCCCACAGGCAAGACGGTTGCAGTCAAGCTGCAATATCCTGACATGGCCTCAGCCGTCGAAGCCGATCTCGGCCAGCTCGATCTCATGCTCGCGCTGTTCCGCCGGATCGACAGCTCGGTCGACACCGCCGAGATCCGCGACGAGCTTGCCGCCCGCCTGCGCGAGGAGCTCGACTATGCCCGCGAGGCCCGCCACATCCGCCTCTACCGCGACATGCTCGCCGACCGCCCCGAGGTCCGCGTCCCTGCCCTGTTCGAGGCGCTGTCCACCCCGCGCCTCCTCACCATGGAGTGGCTGGAAGGCCGCAAGCTCCTCGCCTTCCGCGATGCGCCCGAAGAGGTCAGGAACCGTATCGCCGAGGCGCTCTTCACCGCCTGGTACAAGCCCTTCTACCAGCTCGGCGTCATCCACGGCGACCCGCATCTCGGCAACTACATGGTGGCAGACGCCAGCGGCGACCACGCCACCATCAACCTGCTCGACTTCGGCTGCGTGCGGATCTTCCCGCCCACCTTCCTCGAGGGCGTGAACGAGCTCTACCGCGCGATCGAGACCGAGGACGAGGACCGCGCCTTCCACGCCTTCGGCCTCTGGGGCTTCCGGGGGCTCACGAAGGAGCTGATGCGCATCCTCCTCGTCTGGGCGAAGTTCCTCTACGGCCCGCTGCTCGACGATCGCGTCCGGATGATCGACGAGAATGCGAAGCCCGGCGAATATGGCCGTGCCACCGCCCAGAAGGTCCATGCCGAACTCCGCAAGACCGGCACCGTCCGCATCCCCGCCGAGTTCGTCTTCATGGACCGCGCCGCGATCGGCCTTGGCGGAGTCTTCATCCAGCTCGGCGCACGGCTCAACTGGTCCCGCATGTTCCAGGGTCTCATCGCCGGCTTCACGGTCGAGCAGGTGGCTTCAAGGCAACAGGCGGCGCTCGCCGGCGCTGGCCTTCTTCCCCCTCCCAAGACTGGCATTGCCTGAGCCCCCCTTGCTGGTGCAAGGGGCCGGTCAGGCAATCACCGCAGACGGGGCATGGCATGGCGGAACTCGAGAGACTTCCGAAACAGGCGCTTGGCACGTGGGAACGATTCCTTGGCTTGACCAAATGGGCCGTCATTTTCATCGCCATCGTCCTCATCGGCATGGCCATTTTCCTGACCTAGGGGGCGCATGAAGATCGCAGTCCTGAAAGAGAGCGCCGCCGGCGAGCGGCGGGTCGCGGCCACGCCGGAAACGGCCAGGAAGCTCGTCGCCCTCGGCGCGACCGTCGCAGTCGAGGCAGGTGCGGGCGCAGCCGCAGATTTCGCCGACACCGAGTTTGCCGAGGCCGGCGCAACCGTCGGCCCTCGCGCCGACGTGCTCGCCGGCGCCAGCCTCGTCATGGCAATCCAGGGTCCCGATCCCGCCGGCCTGCCGAAGGGCGCGCTCGTGGCCGCCAGCCTCAACCCCTATCAGGCGAGGGACCGGCTGCAGGCCTATGCCGCCGCAGGGGTCGACGCCTTCGCGCTCGAGTTCGTGCCGCGCATCACCCGCGCACAGAGCATGGACATCCTCTCGAGCCAGGCCAATCTCGCCGGCTACAAGGCCGTCATCGACGCGGCCCACGCCTATGGCCGCGCCTTCCCGATGATGATGACGGCCGCCGGCACCGTGCCGGCCGCGCGCGTCTTCGTGATGGGGGTCGGTGTCGCCGGCCTGCAGGCCATCGCCACCGCCAAGCGTCTCGGCGCGGTCGTCTCGGCAACCGATGTCCGGCTCGCGACGAAGGAGCAGATCATCTCGCTCGGCGGCAAGCCCATCTTCATCGAGGACGAGGAGACCAGGGCCGCCGAGACTGCCGGCGGCTATGCGAAGGAAATGAGCGACGCCTACAAGGCCAAGCAGGCCGCCCTCGTCTCCGAGACGATCGCGAAACAGGATATCGTCATCACGACCGCGCTCATCCCCGGCCGCCCGGCGCCGCGCCTCGTCACCGCCGAACAGGTGGCGACCATGAAGGCCGGCTCGGTCATCGTCGACATGTCGGTCGTCCAGGGCGGCAATGTCGAAGGCTCCAGGGCCGACGAGGCGGTCGTCACGCCAAACGGCGTCACCATCCTCGGCTTCTCCAACTACCCCAGCCGGATGGCGTCCACGGCGAGCTCGCTGTTCGCCCGCAACCTCCTCAACTTCGTCCAGACCTTCTGGGACAAGGAGACGAGGGCCCTGAAGCTCCCCGAGGACGACGAGATCGTGAAAGGCGCGCTCGTCGTGAAGGGCGGCGCCATCATCCACCCGGCCCTGCAGGGCTGACGGAGACCCGCCATGGACTTCCTCTCGATCCTCTCGATCTTCGTGCTGGCCTGCTTCGTCGGCTATTATGTCGTCTGGTCGGTCACGCCGGCGCTCCACACGCCGCTCATGTCGGTCACCAACGCCATCTCCTCGGTGATCGTCGTCGGCGCGCTCATCGCCGCCGCCTCGGCCGGCTCGCCGCTCTCCAAGTGGCTTGGCCTTGCCGCCGTGGTGCTCGCCAGCATCAACATCTTCGGCGGCTTCGCCGTCACCGAGCGCATGCTCGCCATGTACAAGAAGAAGACCAAATGACCTCCGGCCGACCGATTAATCGCCGGCTCCAGGGGCCGCTGGCACCTGGCGGGGTGAAGGGGCGGCGCCCCTTCGAACAGAGGGACTGACACCATGCACGAAGCTGCCATTCCCGCCTGGGCGCTCCTGGCCTACCTCGTCGCGGGCGTCTTCTTCATCCTGGCACTCCGGGGCCTCTCCAGCCCGGAAACCAGCCGCGCCGGCAACCGGTTCGGCATGGTCGGCATGGCCATCGCCGTCACCGCGACCCTCCTCACCCACGAGGTCGCCTCGCTGCCCGAGATCGTCGGCGCAGTTGCGATCGGCGGCGCCATCGGCTGGCTGGTCGCCCAGCGCATCGCCATGACGGCGATGCCCCAGCTCGTCGCCGCCTTCCACAGCCTCGTCGGCCTCGCCGCCGTGCTCGTGGCCGCCGCCGCCTTCCTCAACCCGGGCGCCTTCGGCCTCCTGAACGAAGCCGGCCAGATCTTCCCCGTGTCCCGTCTCGACATGGGCCTCGGCGCCGCGATCGGCGCCATCACCTTCTCGGGCTCGGTCATCGCCTTCCTGAAATTGAATGGCAACATGTCGGGCGCACCCATCCTGCTGCCGGCGCGCCATGTCATCAACCTCGGGGTGCTCGCCGTCATCCTCGGCCTCGTCGGCTTTTTCCTGACCGACCAGTCGCCCTGGGTCTTCTGGACCATCACGCTGCTCGCATTCGCCATCGGCTTCCTCCTCATCATCCCCATCGGCGGGGCCGACATGCCGGTCGTCGTCTCCATGCTGAACAGCTATTCGGGCTGGGCTGCGGCCGCGATGGGCTTCACGCTCCAGAACACCGCGATGATCATCACCGGGGCGCTGGTCGGCTCGTCGGGTGCCATCCTCTCCTACATCATGTGCAAGGCGATGAACCGGAAGTTCCTCTCGGTCATTGCCGGCGGCTTCGGCGGTGACGCGGTTGTCGCAGGCGCCGCCAAGACCGACCGGCCGTGGAAGCGCGGCAGCGCCGACGACGCCGCCTTCATCATGAAGAATGCCGAGAAGGTCATCATCGTCCCCGGCTACGGCATGGCGGTCTCGCAGGCCCAGCACGCGCTCAGGGAAATGGCCGACACGCTCAAGAAGGAGGGGGTTGAAGTCAAATACGCCATCCACCCCGTGGCAGGGCGCATGCCGGGCCACATGAACGTGCTGCTCGCCGAAGCGAACGTCCCCTATGACGAGGTGTTCGAACTGGAAGACATCAACGGCGAGTTCGCCCAGGCCGATGTCGCCTTCGTCATCGGCGCGAACGACGTCACAAACCCGGCCGCGCGCGAGCCCGGCTCGCCCATCTACGGCATGCCCATCCTCGATGTCGACAAGGCCAAGACCGTGCTGTTCGTCAAGCGCAGCATGGGCGGCGCCGGCTATGCCGGCATCGACAACGACGTCTTCTACCGCGACAACACCATGATGCTGCTGGGTGACGCCAAGAAGATGACCGACGA
>CALLWN010000286.1 GCA_938016505.1 uncultured Sphingomonadaceae bacterium | reverse complement strand
CCGAGCCGCCGCCGGCAATCTCGACATAATAGCAGATCCCACGGCCGTGGCGCCTGCCGCGCCGCGCTGCGTCGGCCTTGCGTGCAGGCGCACCGGCCCAGTCGGCGTTGGCCAGCGCCTTGTCGAGCACGGCCGGGAAGTTGCCGACATCGAAGGTGAGGCCGAGGCCGTTGGCGTGCGGGAGCTCGTCGGGGGTGAGAAGGTTGCGCCGGCGGATCTCGTCGGGGGCGATCCCGGTCTGGTGGGCAGCGGCATCCATCAGCCGCTCGATGATGTAGGTGGCCTCCGGCCGGCCGGCGCCGCGATAGGCATCGACCGGGGCGGTGTTGGTGACGACGCCATGGACCCGGTTGTGGATCGCCGGAATGCGGTAGACGCCGCCGAGGATCCGGCCGCCGGCGAAGGTCTGGATGGCGGGGCCATATTGCGCCTGGTAGGCGCCGAGGTCGGACCAGGTCTCGACCTTGAGCGCGAGGATGCGGCCGGCGTCATCGAGCGCGAGCGTGCAGTCGCTTTCCATCGCCCGGCCATGGGTGTCGGTCTGGAAGGCGTCGGCCCGGTCGCCGGCCCACTTGACCGGCCGGCCGAGCGCGCGGGCGGCGTGGAGCACCAGCCCATATTCCGGGTAGATGAAGGTCTTCATGCCGAAGCCGCCACCGACATCGCCGGTGACGATCCGCAGCTGTTCGGGCGGCACCTGCATCACCATGCCGGCGAGCATCGCCCGCATGCCGGCGACGCCCTGGCTCCCGACATGGAGGGTGAAACCGGGCCCATCCTCCCACTGGCCGACTGCCGCCCGCACTTCCATCGAGGTGGGTGCGACCCGGTTCTGGAGGATGCGCAGGCGCACGATGTGGCGGGCAGCGGCAACGGCCGCATCTGCCGCAGCCGGGTCGCCGGCATCCCAGGTGAAGAGCGTGTTCGAAGGCGCCTCGGGCCAGATCTTCGGCGCGTCGGGCGCAGTTGCCGCCGCAATCGAGGCAACCGCCGGCAGATCCTCATAATCGACCTCGATCGCATCTGCTGCGGCGCGGGCCTGTTCCTTCGTCTCGGCCACCACGAAGGCAACGGCATCGCCGACGAAGCGCACCACGCCGCCTGCGAGCAGCGTGCGCGGGGTCTGCACCGGGCCGGAGAGCGGCACGAGGCACGGAATGGGGCCATAGTGGGCGATGTCGGCGTGGGTGTAGACGGCGTGCACGCCAGGCATGGCGGCGGCCGCCCCCGTGTCGATCGCCCGGATCCGGGCGTGGCCATGGGGTGAGCGCAGGGTCACGCCGTGGAGCATGCCGGGGAGCTGCACATCATCGGTGTAGCGGCCGCGCCCGGTGAGGAAGCGCGCATCCTCGACGCGCTCGACCGGCTTGCCCACCCCCGTCTGGCTTGATCCGAACTTCATGACCGCTGCTCCATTGCGAAGATCGCCCTCAGCCCTGTCTTATAGTCAGGACAGGCCAAGCGATAGCCCGTGAGCCTTGCCAGTTTCCACCCTGCGACGATGCGGCGTTCGGACCAGAAGCCGCGGGCCGCAGCGGAGAAACGGGCGGGATCGAATGGCTCGACCGGCGGGGGTGCAGCGCCGAGCAGCCGGCACGCCTCCTCGGTGACGGCGCGCGGCTCGGCTGGCGCCGCGTCGACGATGTTGAAGACGCCGGCGGCGCCCGATTCGAGGATGGCGCGCGTGGCGCCGGCGATGTCGTCGACATGGATCCGGTTGAAGCGATGGCCGGGCCGGTCGATCCGCCGTGCAGTGCCGGCGCGGACCTGGTCGAGCGCGGAGCGGCCGGGGCCGTAGATGCCGGGCAGGCGCAGGACCGTCGCGCCAAGCGCCTGCCAGCCAAGGTCTGCCGCAGTGCGGGCCTTGCGGCGGCCGGTGCCGACGGGGGCGCTCTCGTCGACCACGGCGCCGCCGGTGTCGCCATAGACGCCGGTCGACGAGAGATAGAGGAGGCGCGCCCGTGTGGCGGCGAGCGCCGGGCCGAAGCGCGCCAGAACCGGGTCGGCGCCGGTGGCCGGGTCGGGCGGGACCGAGGAGAGGACCGCGCGGGCCTGTCCGATCAGGGCGGCGACGGCCGGGTCGGCGAAGGCGAGCACAGGGCCATCGGCCGCGCGCCGCACGCCGGTGACCTGCCAGCCGGCCGCGCGCATGGCGGCCGCGATCCGGGTCGCCGAATAGCCGAGGCCGAGGATCAGCAGCATCTGTCGCACCCCCGTTTCGCCGTTTCGCAGACGCCGCTCTCATGCCATCGGGTGGCCATGCGCCTCCCTATCCTGCTTCTTGCCGCCCTGCCATGGTTTGGCGCGCTGCCGGCGCGCGCCCAGGCGCCCGGATGCCTGCCGCCCGGCCAGTGGGTCGACCGCGCCGGGCAGCCCTCGAGCAGGGATGCCTTTCTCGACCGGGCGATGACGGCGGGCGTGGTGCTGCTCGGCGAGCAGCATGGCACGCCGGCGCACCACAGCTTCCAGGCCGACATTGTCGCGGGCCTGCTCGACCGCGGGCGGGCGGTGGTGATCGG
>CALLWN010000285.1 GCA_938016505.1 uncultured Sphingomonadaceae bacterium | reverse complement strand
GGGTCCACCAGCGCATTGTCCACATTGGTGAATATCTTGAACTCGTCGGCCACCCGCGCGTCATAGCCATAGGACGACAGCCCGAACGAGATGCAGCCCTCGCGCCGCTGGCCCTCGACAAACGGCTCGATCATGCCATGCTCCAGCGCCTGCGCGCGGATCCACCAGTCCGGCATCACCCCCATCGCCCCCGCTCCCCCCGTTCGACTTTCCGCTACTGCCGGATGTGCAGCACGCAGATCAGCGTGAACAGCCGCCGCGCCGTGTCGAAATCCATCTCGACCTTGCCATCCAGCCGCTCCAGCAACAGCGCCGCCGCCTCGTTGTGGAGGCCGCGCCGCGCCATGTCGATCGTCTCGATCGCACTCGGGCTCGCATTTCTGATCGCCCTGTAATAGCTGTCACAGATCGCAAAATATTCCCTCACCGTCCGGCGGAACGGCGCCAGCCCCAGCTGCACCGAGCCCAGCGGCACCCGCGCCTCGTCGGCAATGTCCATCACCAGCCGCCCCTCCTCCACCCGCAGCAGCAGCCGGTAGGGCCCGTCATGGCCAATCCCCACCGGGCGAAAGCTGTTGCCCTCGAGCAGGTCGAAGATCGCAACCCGCCGCTCCTGCTCGACATCGGCATTTCGCCAGATGACGGTCCGCTCGTCGAGCTCGATCGCGATGATCCGGTGACTGTCCAGCAAGGCCCGCCGTTTCCATGTCCGGCCACCTGCTTAGGGAGTCCGGCCCGGCTCGCGCAAGCGCAGGCCCACAGCAGCGTCAGAACGCCGGCTCGCTTCCCGGCGGCGCGTGGATCCCGCACTCGGTCTTGTCCCAGCCCCGCCAGCGGCCGGCGCGCGGGTCCTCGCCCGGCTGCACCCTCGTGGTACACGGCATGCACCCGATCGAGGGGTAGCCTTCCGCCACCAGCGGGTGCGGCGGCAGCCGCCGCTCGGCAGCCCGGCCGGCCAGCATCGCCGCCGACCAGTCGGCGAGCGGGTTCACCTTGAGCCGCCCGCCGTCGGCCTCCACCTTGGCAAGCTGCGCCCGGGTGTCGGCCTGGAACCGCTTGCGCCCCGAAATCCAGGTGTCAAACCCCTCGAGCGCCCGCGCCAGCGGCGCCACCTTCCGCACCGCGCAGCAGCCGTCCGGGTCATAGCTCCACCGCAGCGCCTTCGGGTCCACCCGGGCAACTTCGTCCATATCGGGCGAAATCCAGCGCACGTCGGCAAGCCCCAGGTGCGCGGCCAGGTCCCGCGCATAGACAAGCGTCTCCGGAAACAGCCTGCCCGTGTCGACGAACAGCACCGGCGCCGCCCGGTTCACTTCGGCCACGATGTCGAGCAGCACCGCCGACTCCGCCCCGAACGACGAAACCACCGCAACCCGCCCCCAGGCGCCATCCTGCAGCACGGCCGCCACAAGCGCCTCGGCCGACGCATTGGCCGCATGTGCCGCAAGCCAGCCGGCGTCCCCGGGGCCGAACCGCCGCCCCGCGGCCCCCAGCCCCTCAGCCTTCAGCCCCTCAGCCTTCAGCGTTGCCATGCCGCACATCGAAGGCCGTCACGCGCTCGCCAGCGCCCCTCTGGTAGAAGACCGGCCACCGCGCCAGCGCCGCCCCGGCCGCCGCCGGGTCGATCGGTCGCTCCGGCGCCACCGACGAGAAGCCCGCCCGCTTCAGGAACAGGAGCTGGTCGACCGTCACGTCGCCCACCGCCCGCACATCCCCGTCAAAGCCCATCTCGCGCAGGATCCGCGCCGACGAATAGCCCCGCCCGTCGCGGAACCGCGGAAAGGCAATGCCGATCACGCCCAGATTGCCGAGCCCGCCCAGATTGGCGAACCCGCCATGCGCCCGAACGTCGTCACCAGGCTCCACCATCAGCTCCGGCGCACCATCGCGCGCCCGCGCATCGAGCGCCAGCACCTCAGGCATAGACCGCCTCCTTGAACGGCTTCGGCCCGATCCGGCGGAAGGTGTCGAGAAACCGCTCGCCCGCCATCCGCTCGCGGAGATAGACGTCGGTCACGGTCGCAACCGCCTCGACCACGCCCTCCTCGGTGAAGCCAGGCCCGAGGATCTGGGCAATCGAGGCATCCTCCGCCCCCGAGCCCCCGAGCAGAAGCTGGTAATTCTCCACCCCCTTCCGGTCGACCCCGAGAATCCCGATGTGACCGGCATGGTGGTGCCCGCAGGCATTGATGCAGCCCGAAACCTTGATCTTCAGCTCGCCAAGCTCGGCCTCACGGTCGCGCAGCCGATCCGCAACCTTCATCGCCACGGGAATCGAGCGCGCATTCGCCAGCGTGCAATAGTCGAGCCCCGGGCACGAGATGACATCGGTTGCAAGGTCGAGGTTCGCCTCCGCCAGCCCAACGGCCAGAAGACCGTCATGGACCGCCCGGAGATCGCAGGCCCGCACATGGGCCAGCACAAGGTTCTGGGCGTGGGTCACCCTCACCTCGTCGAAGCTGAACCGCTCGGCAAGCCCAGCCACCGCCTCCATCTGCTCGGCGCTCGCGTCCCCGGGAATGCCACCCTTCGGCTTCAGGCTCACGTTCACGATCCGGTAGCCCGGCACCTTGTGCGGCTTCACCTGGCGGAGAAGCCAGCGCGCAAACGCCTCGTCGCCGCCATCGTCCACCGCGTCGTCGAGCCCGGGCTCGAACGGCGGGTCGGCAAAGAAGCCGGCAATCCGCCGAACCTCCGCCTCGGGCGCATCGATGCCAAGCGTCTTCACATGCCGATGCTCGGCCTCGACCTCGGCGGCAAACCGCTCCGCGCCAAGCTCATGGACCAGGATCTTGATCCGCGCCTTGTAGATATTGTCCCGCCGCCCGAACCGGTTGTACACCCTCAGGATCGCCTCGCTGTACGACAGGAACTCACCCGCCGGCAGAAAGTCGCGGATGCACGGCCCCACGAACGGGGTGCGCCCCATCCCGCCGCCGACGAACACCCGGAACCCCAGCGCTCCACCACAATCGCGCACCAGCTGGAAGCCGATGTCATGAAACCGGATTGCGGCGCGGTCGGCGTCGCTCCCGGTCAGCGCGATCTTGAACTTGCGCGGCAGGTAGCTGAATTCGGGGTGGAAGCTCGACCACTGCCGCAGCAGCTCGGCCCAGGGCCTCGGGTCCGCCACTTCGTCGGCGGCAGCCCCGGCATATTGGTCCGCCGAGATGTTCCGGATGCAGTTGCCGCTGGTCTGGATCGCGTGCATCTCGACCGTGGCAAGATCGGCGAGGAGATCCGCGGCTTCCTCCAGCCGGATCCAGTTGTACTGGATGTTCTGGCGGGTGGTGAAATGGCCATAGCCCCGGTCGTAGCGCCGCGCCACATGCGCCAGCATCCGCAGCTGGCGCGACGACAGCAGGCCATAGGGAATGGCCACCCGCAGCATGTAGGCATGAAGCTGCAGGTAGAGCCCGTTCTTGAGCCGGAGCGGCTTGAAATGCTCCTCGTCGAGCTCGCCCGAAAGCCGGCGCGCCAGCTGGTCGCGGAACTCTTCCACCCGCGCCTCGACAAGCGCGCGGTCGATCGCATCATAGCGGTACATCAGCGCCAGTCCCTTCCCGCCCGGCCCAGGTCGGGCCTGACCGTCGGCCCGAACGCCCGGATCCGCTCGCGGATGTGCAGCGGTCGCGGAACCCCGCCGGGCCCGGGCTCGGCGTCCACCAGCGCAAGGTCGTTCACCTGCTCGGCCACCGCCTCGCGCGCCAGCACGGCCTCGCCCGCCGCCGGGTCCATGAGCACCGCGTCGGCGACATCCGGGCTCCAGCCGTCACCCGTCCACCAGATCACTTCGCCGGTGCGCGAGACATTTCCGGTCAGAAGCTTCACGAAACCGCCTCCAGCGCGGCAAGGCCCATCAGGTCCTCGGCGTTGGCAAGACCGGCCACCCGGCCAACCACGAGAAGCGCCGGGCTCCGCACGCCTGCCCGCGCCACCGCGTCGCCGAGGTCGACCAGCAGCGTCCTGAGCGCCCGCCCGCCGTCCAGCGTCCCGCGCTCCAGAATGGCAACCGGCATGTCGGGCGACACCCCGTCGGCCATCAGCTTCTCGGCAATCAGCCCGGCCGTCGCCACGCCCATGTAGACCACAAGGGTCCGGCCCGGCCCGGCGAGCCCCCGCCAGTCCTGTTCGCGCAGGCCCTGGCAGGTGCCAGCGACAAAGCTCACCGCCGACGCGAGCGCCCGATGGGTCAGGGGCAGGTGCGATTCGGCCGCGCACCCCAGCGCCGAAGAGACCCCAGGCACCACCTCGACGCGAACGCCGGCAGCAACGCAGGCCGCAACCTCCTCGCCACCCCGCCCGAAGATGAACGGGTCCCCGCCCTTCAGCCGCACCACCGTCAGCCCGGCCTGCGCCTCGCGCACCAGCAGCGCGTTGATCTCCTCCTGCGGCAGGGTGTGCCGGTCGCGACGCTTGGCCACGCAAACCCGCCGCGCCGTGGCCGGAGCAAGTGCAAGCACCTCCGGGTCGATCAGCCCGTCGTGCACCACCAGCTCCGCTGCGCCCAGCGCACGAACCGCCCGCACCGTCAGAAGGTCGGGCGCGCCCGGCCCGGCACCCACCAGAATCACCCGCCCGCAATTGCGCTCAGCCATGCATGCGGCTTGCCCCGAACAGACCCGGCGCCTCCAGCCAGACCATCTTGCCCCCGGCCAAGCCCGGCTACGCCAGCGCCACCGCCCCGGGGCCGTGCCGCCGCTTTGCCTCATCCACCGCCCCGGGCTAAGGATCGAGCATGCACGCGCCCGAACCGGAGGCCCGGCCCGACCGGCGCCGCTGGATCCCTCGCCTCGCCACAACGGCCGCGGGGCTCCTCGTCATCGGCGTCCTCCTCGCCGGCCTCGCCTGGGCCACCATCTTGCGTGATCTCCCCGATGCCGGCAGGCTCGCCGCCTACCAGCCACCGCTCCCCACCCAGATCCGCAGCCGAACCGGAGAGCCGCTGTTCAGCTTCGCGCGCGAGCGCCGCATCTTCCTCCCCTATGCCGAAATCCCCCAGACCGTCATCGACGCCTTTCTCTCGGCCGAAGACAAGACCTTCTTCAGCCATGGCGGCCTCGACTTCCCCGGGATCGCAACGGCAATCGTCACCAACATCCGCGGCCTCGTCTCCGGCCAGTCGCGCCCGGTCGGCGCCTCCACCATCACCCAGCAGGTCGCCAAGAACCTGCTGCTCTCGAACGAGGTCACCCTCACCCGCAAGCTGCGCGAGGCCATCCTCGCCCGCCGGATCGAATCCATCCTCACCAAGGAACAGATTCTCGAACTCTATCTCAACGAGATCTTCCTCGGCCGGAACGCCTATGGCGTCGAGGCCGCGTCGCTCACCTGGTTCGGCAAGCCCACGCGCGAGCTCGCCCCGCACGAGGCAGCCTTCCTCGCCAGCCTCCCCAAGGCCCCGACCGCCTTCGACCCCCGACGCAACCCCGCGCGCGCCCTCGAACGCCGCAACTGGGTGCTTGGCGAGATGGCGAACAACGGCAAGCTTCCCCGCGGTCAGCTCACCGCCCTGAGGGCGCTGCCCCTCACCGTCGCCGACGAGCCCCGCGTCGCCGCCAACGTCGCACCCTATGGCGGCTTCTTCATGGAGGAGGTCCGCCGCCAGCTCATCGCCCGCTTCGGCGAAACCGCCGAAGACGGTCCCAACAGCGTCTACGCCGGCGGCCTCTGGGTCCGCACCACCATCGATCCCGACATCCAGAAGGCTGCCGAGAAGGCCCTGCGCGATGGCCTCGTCCGCTACGATCGCGTCCGCGGCTGGCGCGGACCGGCCGCCACCATCGCGCTCGGCGAGGGCTGGCCGCAGCGGCTGCGGGCCCTCAACCTCCCCGTCGGCTACGAGACCTGGCGCGCCGCCGTCATCCTCGAGCGCACGGGGGGCAGCTTCCGCCTCGGCTTCGCCGACGGCTCGACAGGCACCATGTCCGCCGGTGACGCCATGATGGCCCGCGGCGGCATCCCTGCCCACCAGGAGCTCAAACCCGGAGACGTCGTCCCGGTCGCGCCGACCGGCGCCGGCAGCTGGGGCCTGCGCCAGATCCCCCTCGTCTCCGGCGCCCTCGTCGTCCAGGAAGCCCGCACCGGCCGGGTGCTCGCCATGGTCGGCGGGTTCGATTCGCGCGGCTCCAGCTTCAACCGCGCCACCCAGGCCCAGCGCCAGCCAGGCTCCGCCTTCAAGCCCTTCGTCTACGCCGCCGCGCTCGACGCCGGCATGACCCCGGCAACCCTCGTCTCCGATGGCACCTTCTGCGTCTACCAGTCGGCGCGCCTGGGCCGCAAATGCTTCAGGAACTTCGGCGGCGGCTCGGCGGGCCAGCAGACCATGCGCTGGGGCCTCGAACAGTCGCGCAACCTCATGACGGTCCGCATCGCCGCCCAGACCGGCATGGACAGGGTGGTCAAGACCGCGAAGGACCTCGGCATCGGTGAGTATCAACCCGTCCTCGCCATCGCGCTCGGCGCCGGCGAGACCACGCCGATGAAGCTCGTCAACGCCTACTCCATCCTCGTCAACGGCGGCAGGGAAGTGGAGCCCATCCTGTTCGATCTCGTCCAGGACCGGCAGGGCAACGCCATCTTCCAGGCCGACACCCGCCGCTGCACCGACTGCCGCGCCCCCTGGAAGGGTCAGCCCATGCCGACCCCGGTCGACACCCGCCGCCAGGTCATCGACGCCCGCACCGCCTACC